>NZ_JBQFTP010000015.1:0-85266 GCF_056538705.1 Ruegeria sp. BF12
CTGCGGTCAGCGTGGTCTTGCCGTGGTCAACGTGGCCAATCGTGCCGATGTTGACGTGCGGTTTTGTACGCTCAAACTTTTCCTTTGCCATTCCTCAGGCGCCCTTTTGCGATTTGGGGGACCCTTGGTCCCGTGGTTACATCTGCGCGCGCGAGATATTTGGTTCAAAGGGGAAAATCAAGCACATCCTGCGTTAAAACCCGTTTATGACGCCGGATTTTGCGTAACCTCGACGGATTCCAGCGGCTGGATCAGGTCTGGCCGCCTGTCGAACCAGCCATTGTCCTTGTGTTCTTCGGCCAACCACTCTTCGACACGATCGGCTACTTTTAGTGCAAGACCGTCCATTTGCTCTTCTCTCGTGCGGGTGTGACCTGAGCCTGCCAAAGCACTTTCGCTGGTTGTATCTTCTAGAACCTGAAACTGCTTGCCCTTGGCCAGAAACTCTTTCTTGCGGACGTCGTAAACATTCACCAGGACGATAGCCGTGCTTTTGGGATTATAGATCACAGGCACGCCCGGAGGGGCCAGCATGTAACCTTCGAGGCTGATACCAATGTCATATTCCTGCGCGCCCTCGTAGCGGCCCAGACGAACATCCACCGCTTTCTGAATGGCGTCTTCCCATTCCTTAGGCGTCGCATCCCGAGACACCGGGCCCTGCTTGGCCTTCTCGGCAAATGCGTAATTGACGCGCAGCTTGAACTCGCCCAAGGATTCAGGTTCTTCATAAACCTGCGTCTGTGTACACGCGCCCATCAGGGCAAGTCCGGTGATCAGGGTCAGAATGCGCAGCATGTGTCTCGTCTCGATAGGCCTGTTTTTCTTTGATCTAGCGCACCGATACCGCCCGTGCCAAGCAGTATCGGCGGAATTTCACTGTTGTGGCCGCCTGATCACGAAAACTTATAGTCCCGCGGGAAGCCATAAGGCGGCTTTTTCCCGACACTTGCGCGCTTCGCGAGCCACTGAGACAAATCCGCCTCGTGCCGGGTCTTGTCGCCGCCCATGGACCACTTCAGACCCTCTTCCCAGTTGAAAGTGGTCACGTCGGACAGACCGCCGTCCAGTTCCAGCGTCCCCTGCCGGCCGCGCGCCATGTTGTATTTCTGCAGGCGCACGCCCTTACCGCGACCCATTTCCGGCAGCTCATCCACCGGGAACACCAGGAATTTGCCGTTCTGGGACACCACGGCGACGTGGTCTCCGTCGACCGGTTTACAGATCATCGCGGTCTCGTCACCCTTGACGTTCAGCACCTGTTTACCGTTGCGGGTCTGCGCCAGCACGTCATCCTCAGGCACCATGAAGCCGTTGCCCGCGTCCGAGGCCACCAGCAGCTTGCGCCCCGGCTTGTGGATCAGGATGTCGATGATCTGCGCTTCGTTCGGCAGATCAACCATCAAACGCAAAGGCTCGCCCATACCGCGCCCGCCCGGCAGGTTCGCCGAACTGACTGTATAGAATCGTCCATTCGAGGCGAAGACAAGCAACCGGTCCGTCGTTTCCGCGTGGAAGATGAACCGCGGGCCGTCGCCGTCCTTGAATTTAAGTTCGCGCTTCAGGTCGATATGGCCGGTCATGGCGCGGATCCAGCCCATTTGCGAGCAGACAACCGTGATCGGCTCTTTGTCGATCATCGCTTCAAGCGGAACTTCCTCGATCTGGCCGGCCTCGGCAAATTGGGTCCGGCGTGCACCACCCTCGTAGTCTTTGCCGAAGGTTTTCTTGGTCTCTTTAAGTTGCTCGGCGATCTTGGCCCATTGCAGGGCGGGATCGGCCAGCAGGTCTTCGAGATTAGCACGCTCTTCCATCAGCGCATCACGTTCGCGAACCAGTTCCATCTCTTCCAGACGGCGCAAGCTACGCAGGCGCATGTTGAGGATTGCGTCGACCTGCACTTCGGACAGTTCGCCCTCACCCGGCTTGGGCGAAACATAATCGGCTTCGCTGGTGGCACGGATGTGGTCGACGCCCCAATCCTCGCGCATCAGCGCGGCTTTGGGGTCGTCGTCATAGCGGATGATGTCGATCACCCGGTCGAGATTGAGGAAGGCAACGATAAAGCCCTCCAACACCTCAAGACGGTGGTCGATCTTGGCCATGCGGTGATGCGAGCGGCGGATCAGAACCTCTTGCCGGTGATCGAGGAAGGCGCGCAGCACTTCCTTCATCGAGCAGACTTTCGGAGTCACACCATCGATCAGCACGTTCATGTTCAGGCTGAACCGCACCTCAAGGTCCGAGTTGCGATAGAGCATGCCCATCAGAACCTCAGGGTCCACGTTCTTGGAACGCGGCTCAAGGATCAGACGAATATCATCGGCGGATTCGTCGCGGACATCCGCGAGGATCGGGATTTTCTTGGTCTGGATCAGCTCCGCGATCTTTTCGATCAGCTTGGATTTCTGAACCTGATACGGGATCTCGGTGACGATGATCTGCCACTGGCCACGGCCCAGATCCTCGACCTCATACTTACAGCGCAGACGGAACGACCCGCGCCCGGCGCGATAGGCCTGCGCAATGTTCTCGGGCGGCTCGACGATCACACCACCGGTCGGGAAGTCCGGGCCGGGCACGTAGTTCAGCAGGGTGTCGTCGCGCGCATCCGGCGTTTTGATCAGATGCAGGCAGGCGTCGCATAGCTCTGAAATGTTATGCGGCGGAATGTTCGTCGCCATACCCACCGCAATACCGCTGGCACCGTTGGCCAACAGGTTCGGGAACTGCGCGGGAAGTACAACCGGTTCGGTCAGTGTGCCGTCATAGTTGTCACGGAAATCGACGGCGTCTTCGTTCAGGCCCTCAAGCAGCGCCTCGGCCACGATGGTCATCCGCGCCTCGGTGTATCGCGAGGCAGCTGGATTGTCGCCGTCTATATTGCCGAAGTTGCCCTGCCCGTCGACCAGCGGGTAGCGGACGTTGAAGTCCTGCGCCAGACGCGCCATCGCATCGTAAATCGCAGCGTCGCCGTGCGGGTGATAGTTACCCATCACGTCGCCGGAAATCTTCGCAGATTTACGGAACCCGCCCGTCGCGCTGAGTCGCAACTCGCGCATCGCGTAGAGGATTCGCCGATGAACCGGCTTCAATCCATCCCGCGCATCCGGCAACGCCCGGTGCATGATGGTGGACAGCGCATAGGTCAGATAGCGTTCGCCAATCGCGCGGCGCAGTGGCTCGGCTATCTCGCCCCCGTTTTCAGGGGCCTCCATGTTGGGGTCGTCGATCGTGTCGGTCATAGATGATGTGATACGCCGCAAGAGCCCGCTGGTAAAGCAACCAGCATGTATTTTGCTGGGGACAAGTGGCGCTTTTTGCAACAGGGGGAGACAAGCCCCGGATTTCCCCCGTTTTTCGACTCGAACCCGGAAATATGGTAGGCTGTCTTTATTAGACTGCTGCTGAATTCTTGTTTCTTACGATTGATCTTGGGGGATGCGCCATGACGCGCCTTATTGTTATCACTTTCGCTGCCTTGGGCTGGTGTTTCTATGTAATGAGCGGCGGGCCGGACTTTGAACCGCGCGGCCAGCGCAGCGAACAACCTGTGCGCGTAGCAACAGCGCCGAAACCCGCAACCGTTAATAAGGCCGAGGAACTGGTGACCAATGTCGCGGCTGTGACGACCACCGCACGCGTGCAACCGGAGCCCGCAACCGAAGAGATCGTCCAGATCGTGCCGGAACCGACAAGTCTGCAATCGCTCTCGGGCATTTCGGTGTTCGACGATCAAAGCGCCAATATCACGCTTGCCTCACTGGAGGACGGAGTGGCGGGGCTGCGCCAGATCACCGAAGACGTGACGCAGGAGGCCGTAGAAACCGAGGTTATTCCCGAGCCTGAAAAAGACATCCGCGAAATCTCGGGTACCCGTGTGAACATGCGCGACGGGCCGGGTACAATCTATCCCATCATCGGCAAAGCGACCATGGGCCAAAAGGTCGAAGTCCTGAGCGAATCCGGAACCGGCTGGCTGCGCCTGCGCGTGTTGCCTGCGCAACAGGTCGGCTGGATTTCGGCTTCCCTGGTCAGAAAAACAGCAAACTGACGTAGTGCCGTCATTGTCCTGACCTCAACCTCGCCATAGCTTTGGCTTGAGTTAAGTTTCAGGAAGATCATGCAGAAAACCATTCTCATTACCGGTTGCTCGTCCGGAATCGGTTTGGACGCAGCACACGGCATGCGTGCGCGCGGTTGGCGCGTCTTTGCCTCCTGCCGTCAACAGCGCGATTGCGACCGGTTGCGGGCGCAGGGCTTTGAAAGCCCGCGCATTGACTACACGGATGCCGAAAGCATTTCCAAAGGCCTCGCCGAAGTGCTTGAGGCCACCGGCGGCACTCTGGATGCGCTTTTCAACAACGGCGCACACGGCCTGCCCGGTGCCGTCGAGGATCTGCCGACCGAAGGACTGCGCCTGATTTTCGAAGCCAACTTCTTTGGCTGGCACGAACTGACCCGCCAGGTGATTCCGGTCATGCGCGGTCAGGGGCACGGGCGAATCGTTCAGAACTCATCGGTTTTGGGTTTCGTCGCTTTCCCGTGGCGCGGCGCATATGTGGCCACGAAATATGCTGTCGAAGGTTTGACCGACACTCTTCGATTGGAACTGGCCGGAACGGACATCAAAGCGATCCTGATTGAACCCGGTCCGATCACGTCAAAAATCCGCGAAAATTCGATCCCCTTCTTCGAGCGCTTCATCAATTGGGAGAACTCGGCCCTACGCGAAAAATACGAGTCTTCGTTGTTGAAAAGACTGTACGAATCCTCAGGACCGGACCGTTTCGAGCTTCCAGCATCGGCCGTGACCAACAAGCTGGCCCACGCGGTCGAATCGAAAAGACCGCGTGCCCGGTATTATGTCACGACACCGACCTATATCGCGGGATACCTACGCCGCCTTCTGCCAACCCGTACTATCGATCGCATCCTGTCGGACGTCTGAGGCGAAGATTCTCATTCGCTTTTCACGGCTGCCCGGCTACATGGTAGCCTAACGAAACGAAAACGCGGACGGTGTACTCATGGACCTATTGATGGTCGTTTTGCTGTTGGCCATGGCGGCGGTCGTCGTCGTGCTGGCAATTGGAATCTCCAATTTCGGCAAAAGCGGCAAGGCTGCCGCGATGAAAAGCAACAAGATGATGCGGCTGCGCATCCTGTTTCAGTTCATTGCCGTGGTGCTCATCGTGCTCTACGTCTACCTGCGCGGACAGGGAGTGCAATAAATGGTCGTTCTGAACAAGATCTACACGCGTACCGGCGATGATGGCAAAACTGCTCTGGGCAATGGCGAACGCGTCGCCAAGTACTCAGGTCGTGTGGCAGCTTATGGAACCGTGGACGAGTTGAACGCCTTTGTCGGTGTCGCACGAACGGCGGCCGAAGGTGACGTTGACGCTGCCCTGGCGCGCATCCAGAACGACCTGTTCGATTTAGGCGCGGATTTCTGCCGCCCCGACATGGAAAAAGATGCCGAGGCCGACTACCCGCCGTTGCGGATCATTCCGTCTCAGATCGACCGGCTGGAAGCCGAAATCGACGTCATGAATGAAACACTGGAACCGCTGCGCAGCTTTATCCTGCCCGGAGGGTCGCAACTGGCGGCACACCTGCATGTCTGCCGGACGGTTTCCCGCCGCGCCGAGCGGCTGGCCGTAGAGTTGACCAACATGGAGCCTGTGAACGAGGTCGCTGTGAAGTATCTCAACCGCCTCAGCGACTGGTTTTTTGTTGCTGCCCGCTGCGCCAACGAAAACGGCACGGCAGACGTGTTGTGGGTTCCGGGCGCGAACCGCTGAAGCCAACGTTGAAAGCAATATTCTTTCGCGCCGTTGCGTCAAAATACACGAAACGCGACGTCTCAAGTTCATGACGTGACGATTTTGCTCTGTTGCAGCATGAATTGAGACGTTATTCAGTCCCCCGAGAGCATTGGTGGAGTCGCAACGCGGCTTACCATTTTTTGTGAGGAGCAAGCGCAAAATGAAGGTACTCGTGCCTGTGAAGCGCGTGATTGACTATAATGTGAAGGTCCGCGTGAAAGCGGATGGTAGCGGTGTCGATCTCGCCAATGTCAAAATGTCGATGAACCCGTTCGACGAGATTGCGGTGGAAGAGGCGATTCGCCTGAAAGAAGCGGGCAAGGCTGACGAAGTCGTTGCGGTTTCGATCGGTGTGAAGCAGGCGCAGGAAACCCTGCGGACCGCGCTGGCCATGGGCGCCGACCGCGCCATTCTGGTTGTGGCCGCCGATGACGTCCATCAGGACATTGAGCCGCTGGCCGTTGCCAAGATCCTGGCCAAAGTGGTCGAGGAAGAGCAGCCCGGCATCGTTCTGGCGGGCAAGCAGGCGATCGACAACGACATGAACGCCACCGGTCAGATGCTGTCGGCCCTGCTGGGCTGGAGCCAGGGCACCTTTGCCTCGGAACTGGACATTGAAGGCGACACCGCCAAGATCACCCGCGAGGTGGACGGCGGTCTGCAGACCATCAGCGTCAAGATGCCGACCATCGTGACCGTTGACCTGCGCCTGAACGAGCCGCGCTACGCGTCGCTGCCCAACATCATGAAGGCGAAGAAAAAGCCGCTGGATGAGAAGACCGCCGCCGATTACGGTGTCGACGTCACTCCGCGTCTGGAAATCGTCAAAACCGAAGAGCCGCCGGCACGTGCCGCCGGTATCATCGTAGGCTCGGTTGACGAGCTGGTCGAGAAACTCAAAGAAGCGGGGGCTGTGTAATGGCTGTTCTTCTTCTCGCAGAGGTTAACAACGGCGAACTGGCGCTGGACGCCACCGCCAAGGCTGTCACCGCTGCCAAGGCGCTGGGTGACGTGACCGTTCTGGCCGCGGGCGGTTCTGCCGCTGCTGCCGGTGAGGCCGCCGCCAAGATCGACGGCGTGTCGAAAGTTCTGGTTGCCGAAGACGCATCGCTGGGTCACCGCCTGGCGGAATCGACCGCAGCCCTGATCGTGGGCCTGGCCGATGGGTACGAGCACATCGTGGCCCCTGCCACCACCGACGCCAAGAACGTGATGCCGCGCGTGGCCGCGCTGCTGGACGCCATGGTGATCTCGGATGCGTCCGGCGTGGTTGACGGTTCAACCTTCGAGCGCCCGATCTATGCGGGCAACGCGATCCAGACCGTCAAGTCGAACGACGCCAAGAAAGTCGTCACCTTCCGTACCGCGTCCTTTGATGCGGCCGGCGAAGGCGGTTCGGCTTCGGTTGAGACCATCTCGGTTGGCGACAACCCGGGTCTGTCGTCGTGGGTCGAGGACAAGGTTGCTGAAAGCGACCGTCCGGAACTGACCTCGGCTGGCGTTGTTGTCTCGGGCGGCCGCGGTGTCGGTTCAGAAGAGGACTTCAAACTGATCGAAACCCTGGCCGACAAGCTGGGCGCCGCCGTTGGCGCATCGCGCGCGGCCGTGGACTCGGGCTATGCGCCGAACGACTGGCAGGTAGGTCAGACCGGTAAGGTTGTTGCCCCCGATCTGTATGTCGCCGTCGGCATCTCGGGCGCGATCCAGCACTTGGCTGGCATGAAGGACTCGAAGGTCATCGTTGCGATCAACAAGGACGAAGAGGCCCCGATCTTCCAGGTCGCCGACTTCGGTCTGGTCGCAGACTTGTTCCAGGCCGTGCCGGAACTCACCGAGAAACTTGGCTAATCCTAAGGGTTTCTACGGAAAGTCTTGCCAGGCCCGCCAATAGGCGGGCCTTTTTCAGTTTAGGTTTCGAACGGGGCCAAGCAAAGCGGCCGCAATAGCCCGATGCGCCGCCGGCCCGATCATATGCTCCGCCATTGGCTGCTGCATCGTCCCGAACAACATGTCTTCAAGCTCATCCGACTGACCACTTACCTGAGTTGTCACATCCACAAAGTCAGCGCACTGGTTGGCTAGAGTGTCCATCATCTGATCCGTCACGCACACGCCGGGAAATTCGGGATGGTCCCTGCTTTCTGCATCCCGAAGCACTTGCAGCCGCAGAAGAATCACCGGTGATTTCAGCCGTTGCAGAAAGGTGCCAACCTGCCGAACCCAGTTGCTGCGCAGTTCGTCCGCCACCACTTCAAAGCGGGCATCCTCAAATCCATGCAAACACGTCAGCAAGTGGCGCACAAAATGTACATCGGTCAGGTCGACCTCGGGATACAGATATCTCAAGTCCTGTGTCGGTGCCAGAAACCGGTCGTTGCGCCTGGGATGGACGCGATAGAATCGGTTTGATTGCCCGAGCAAATCGGGCGCTTGCACAACGCAGGCATCAGCAACGTTGAGCAGGTCGAACAGCCCACCGTCGCGGCACAATGCATCGACGCCGCTGAACAGGCTTCCCAAATTCAAAACGCTCCGCTTCAACCCTTCCTCTAGTATCGTTGCAAAGGGTCGGTCGACAAATCGCCCGAATGTCTCATCTCCGCCGACGCAAGCCACGTAAGGTCGGTCCAACACTCGCTGCGCACCGCGAAACCACAACCTCGACCCGCCATACTGGCAAACGTCATGCCCGGGTCCCCCCGAGCTTGTTTGATGATAGCTCATAACACTCACCCAAATTTCACCCGATTGCCATTTAGAAGCCGCAAGTCTTGAGAAAATCCTAATGTGCGCATTTGAAGCAAATTCGAACAACCGGATTCCCTTGCCGCCCGCCCCGATCTGCCGATATTGTCGCCGTAACCCGGGACACAAAGGCACCTGAACATGGATGTAAAATCAGTCGGAGTGATTGGCGCAGGTCAGATGGGCAATGGCATTGCTCATGTTCTGGCACTGGCGGAGTATGACGTTCTGCTGAACGACGTATCGCAGGACGCGCTTGATGGCGCCATAGCGACGATTGAAAGCAATCTGGCGCGTCAGGCGTCGCGAGGCAAAATCTCGGACGCGGACATGCAAGCGGCGCTGAGCCGGATCAAGACGACCCTTGATCTGCCGGAACTGGGCCAGACTGATCTGGTGATCGAAGCCGCCACCGAACGCGAAGCAATCAAACAAGCGATTTTCGAGGACCTGCAGCCTCATCTGTTACCGCACACGATTCTGACGTCGAACACATCGTCCATCTCGATCACACGACTGGCGAGCCGCACGGACCGCCCCGAGCGTTTCATGGGATTCCATTTCATGAACCCCGTACCTGTGATGCAACTGGTCGAGTTGATCCGGGGCATTGCCACGGATGAAGCGACATTCAAGTCCTGCAAAGCGGTCGTCGATCGGCTTGGCAAAACAGCAGCCAGCGCTGAGGATTTCCCGGCTTTCATCGTGAACCGCATCCTGATGCCGATGATCAATGAGGCGGTTTATACCTTGTATGAAGGTGTCGGCAGCGTTCAATCGATTGACCAGTCGATGCGACTGGGTGCGAACCACCCCATGGGCCCGCTGGAACTGGCAGATTTCATTGGTTTGGACACGTGTCTGGCCATCATGAACGTGCTGCATGACGGGCTCGCGGACACCAAATATCGACCCTGCCCGCTGCTAACGAAATACGTCGAAGCCGGGTGGTTGGGGCGTAAGACCGAACGCGGGTTCTATGATTACCGGGGCGAAACTCCGGTTCCGACGCGATAAAAGGGGCCAGCCCCCGCGCCCGGATTTTATCCGGGCTCACCTCCGAGATATTTTCAGCCAGACGAAAAGCGGATCAGGGCTTGAGCGATTGGCCAAGCGCCATGGTGTGTTTTCTGAGCCAGGCCATGAAACCGCGCGGATCGCGTTCCAGCAATTGCATATCTTCTTCCGAAATCGGCTCGCCAATCACCGGCGACTGCGGCTTGTTGCACGAGCGGACGATTTCATGCAGCAACAGCCCCTGCCGCAAGATGGGCGAAAGTTTGTTGGCAATCTGATACGCGCGTGAGTTTCTACCAGGAAAGAAAATAGGCACCACCTGGGCGCCTGAACGCCGGATCATCTTGGCGGTGAATACGTTCCATTCACGCTCTATTGCTGGTCCGAACCAGTCGTCCGAGGACATCACGACCCCCGACGGGAACAGCGCAACTACGCCACCGTCTTTCAGGTGCTCCATTGCCTTGCCACGCATTTCCAGCATTTTGGTTTGTGCTTCCGGGTCATGCGGAAAAGGCACCGGGATCATGAAAGACGTCGCCGCCTCGTCCAGACCTGTCAGGACCGAGCGGGTCAGGATTCGGTAATCGCTGCGCACCTGTCCGATCAGCTCAGCCAGGATCATGCCGTCGACCATGCCGTGCGGGTGGTTTGCAACCACGACAACCGGCCCCTTCTTCGGCATCCGTTCAATCTGTTCCTGCGGTGTTGTTAGTTCGATTCCCATAGTCTTGAGGGCGCCGCCCCAGAACCGCTGACCACGATAGTATTCGTTCTTTTTCTCGAACTTGTTGACCATTCGCAGAATGGTCAATTTACCCGTGCACCATTCGATGGCGCGGATAGCTGTAGACGTCCAGGCATCGTCGAACGAGTTCGCATAGGTCAGGGTTCTACGGTCGTAGATTTCGCCCTGGTCTTCTGTCCCATCCACAACCGGGCCTGTCTTGGTCTCGTGCGTCGTTTCCGCCAATTCCTGGTCTTCCCGTTCTTCATGTCGCGACTGAGCGATCAGAACCCTTCGCCAAACTTGTCGTTCACCAGGGTTTCCAATGCATCAGCCAACGCCTCAGCATCCGGTCCGGACGTCTCGACGTCAATAGTCGTTCCGCGCGAGGCTGCCAACATCAAAAGACCCATGATACTGTCCCCTGATGCAGAAAGTCCGTCTTTGGACACCTCGGCCTGCGCATCAAAGCCCTCGACCACCTCAACCAGCTTGGCCGAGGCGCGGGCGTGTAGCCCCTTTTCATTGATTATTTTCAAGCTTCGATTGGTCATTCTTAATCAATCCGGTCTTAATCCAACGTCACGTTTTGCGCGTTAATGTACTTGCGGCCAGCCTCCATTGCCCGCCGAACAGCATCCCCGATCGGCAGGTGGCGACTTTTGGCCAGTTTGATCAGCATAGGCAGGTTTGCACCGTAAAGAATACGGCGATCCTGCGGCGTGCAGGCTTTCAGACTCAGATTCGATGGGCTTCCCCCGAACAGGTCAGTCACCACGACGACACCGTCCCCGACATCGACATTGTCTGCAGCAACACAGATTTCGGCCTGCTTGGCTTCACGATCATGGTCGGCCTCGATCGAGATCGCGGCCAGTCCAGGTTGCTGCCCCACCACATGCTGCATAGCGGCCAGATACTCCTGAGCCAGCCCGCCATGTGCTACGAGTACGATCCCGATCAATCCGGCCTCACATTCAACGATCGACGTTCCATTTCGCGGTGCCTAATTGCCACTTGCTGCCCCTCTTCTGCAAGGGCCTTTGCAACCGCTTCGGCGGTTGCAACCGATCTGTGTTGCCCTCCGGTACACCCAAAGGCCACCGAGAGGTGCGCTTTGCCTTCGGCGCGATATGCCGGCAGAAGAAACTTCAACAGATCGACAACCCGGTCGAAAAACGGCGCATAGTTCGCATCTGACTGAACATAGTGCGCCACATCCGGGTTTCGACCATCTTCCGCCCGCAGTTCCGGACGCCAATAAGGGTTTGCCAGAAACCGGCAATCAAAGACCATATCCAGCCCGCGTGGAAGGCCGCGTTTGTATGAGAAGGATTCAATCGATACGGCCAAATGCCGCCCACCCTTCGGCGCGAACCAGCGCTCGACCTCCTCGCGCAGCTGGTGAACGTTCAGAGGGCTGGTGTCGATCAGGATGTCGGCGATTTCACGGATCGGGGCCAGCAGCTCCTTCTCCTGCCGGACACCGGTTTCAGGACCCGCATCAACCGCAACCGGGTGGCGCCGACGGGTTTCCGAGAAACGGCGCAACAGAACCTCGTCGTTGCAGTCGAGGTAGAGTATCGTCAGGTCGACATGCTCCATCCGCCGCAGGCGCACGGCAAGTTCAACAAAACCGATGGTCGAGAAATCGCGGTTGCGCGCGTCGATGCCCAGCGCCATCGGGCGGTCATTTTCGGAACCATCCAACAGGCGCATCAAAAGACCCATCGGCAGATTGTCGATGGCTTCAAAGCCCAAATCTTCAAGCACACGGATCGCGGTTGACCGCCCGGCCCCCGAGGGACCAGTCACCAGAACGATTCGCCGCTGTGGTTTCATTTGCTGGGCCATTCCGGGTCCACGCGCCCCATTTTAGTCAGTTGCATTAGTGCTCCTGCCAAATTGGGGACGCCGTGCGCCCGAAGCAAGGGAACAGTTTGCCTCAGGACACGAACCGAAACCGGTACCGGCAACCGCGCCGGTTCGGGCTGATCCATGTCCACGACATAGCTTACACTAACCGGCCCCACCGATGACGCCCGGAGCAATCCAACACCCCGGGCCTCGATAATCCCGCGGATGTTCGGCGCTGCTTCTGCCAACACCTGATCCTCACCGTCGCGCAACTCCACCCTGTCATCTGCGACAAGATCGGCCCCCAGGCCCATCATCTGCAAGGCCAGAGCTGATTTCCCTGACCCTGAAGATCCGACAATCAGAACGCCTCGCCCCTCAACCGCTACGCAGCTTGCATGGATAATGGCTGTGTCCTTGTCTTCTGACTCTAATAGGGTCGCGCCATTCATGACTTATATGGGCAACCCAACGACAAAGCGTGCGCCCAGCGGGTCCGAGGTAATGTCGGCTTCGGTCGGTCGAATGTTCTCGGCCCAGATCACACCGCCATGTGCTTCGACAATCTGCTTGGAAATCGCCAGCCCAAGGCCCGAGTTATTACCGAAATGTTCGGCTGGGCGCTGTGAATAGAACCTTTTGAAGACCTTGGTCAAAGCCTGTTCAGGGATACCGGGGCCAGTGTCTTCGACCACGACCAGCACGCGGTTTTCGCGCCGCCGGACCCAGACACGGATCGCGTCGCTTTCCTCGCAAAATGAAGTCGCGTTGGTGATCAGATTGACAAACACCTGCGCCAGCCGCGCCTCGAGCCCATTGATTACAATCGGATCCGCGGGCAAGTCGGTGATATAGTCGATGCCCTTGGCCCGCGCCTCTTCGCCCAGATACTGGCTGATATTGCCGACCAGCTTCACAAGGTCAAAGGGCTGTTCTTCTTCCTTGACCAGTTCGGCATCCAGACGTGATGCGTTCGAGATATCGCTGACCAGACGATCCAGCCGACGCACGTCATGTTCAATCACGCCCATCAGTTTTTCACGCTGGTCCTCACGTGTAACCATCCGCAGCGTTCCCACCGCAGATTGAAGGCTGGCCAGCGGGTTCTTGATCTCATGCGCGACATCGGCGGCAAACTGTTCGTTCGCATCGATCCGATTGTACAGCGCAGTGACCATGCCGCGCAGCGACCGGCTTAGCAGGCCAATCTCGTCGGGGCGCGCGGTCAGGTCTGGAATACGGATTCGGCCCGGGTTCACGCCTGCCCCCCGATCCTTGCCCAATTCAGCAGCGGCGGCCAGATCGGCCAGCGGGTTCGCGATGGTCGATGCCAAAACCAGGCTAAGCCCGATCGAGACCAGCAACGCGACAACGAACATTTGCAGAATGCGCTCTTGCTCTCGCCGGGCCAGTGCGTCGATTTCACCGGATGGTCCGGCCATGGCAACGGCCCCGACGGCAGCGCCATCCTGCAGGATCGGAGCAGCGGCGACGATTACCGTTTCACCGAAGTCATCCTTGACCGCCTGCACCTTCATATGACCCTGAAGCGCTTCGGGTATTATGGACTGAACCCTTTGTGCTAGCGTTGGCGCCTCGCTGGGTTCTGAGCCCGTAAACACGCGTGACAAACCGGTCCAGACAGCATTCAGGGCGTCGCTGATCAGTGTACTGCCGGTCTGAAGTTCTGCTTCGGACATCAGCAGTTCCGATGACTGCGAGGCTGCCCCGCGCGCCCAACCGATCAGTGTTCCCCGTCCATCATAGACAAAGACCTCGCCCCCTGCGGGAAGGCTGAGGCCCTCAAGTGTATCCTTCACGTCCAGCGCGCTTGCACCCTGGGACAAATCTGACGCTTTCTGCCGCAACTGTGCTTCGAAGACGTTGCTGACCAGTTGCGCATCACCGATCAGGTTGCGGGCTGTCTGCTGAACTTGCTCTTCCCTGGAATCGTCAAGGTAAAGCAGCCCTGTCACCAGGGTCACCAGCGCGATCAGGTTGAAAGTGATGATTTTGCGGGCCAGCGGCGAGCCGCGCATTGCGAACAGGTTGCGGCGACGGCGCGATGCCCTCAGCTCGGCCGACTCGGGATCCTGCGGGATGACCCAATCATCCCCCAGAACGACATCGCCGTCCCGCAATTCGCTGGCTTGTTCGGTATCGCGCACGAGACCCGCTTACCCCTAGTATGTGGCTACGCCTATTCTTCGTTGTACCTGTACCCAATTCCGTACAGTGTTTCGATCGCCGAGAACTCCGGGTCTGCAGCGCGCATCTTTTTGCGCAGGCGTTTGATATGGCTGTCGATCGTGCGGTCATCCACATAGACCTGATCGTCATAGGCCACATCCATCAGCTGATCGCGGCTTTTGACAAAGCCCGGTCGCTGCGCCAGCGCCTGCAACAGCAGGAATTCGGTCACTGTCAAAGAAACGTCCGAACCCTTCCAGCTGACAGCATGGCGCAGGGGATCCATCCGCAGATCGCCGCGCTCCATAACCTTGGCGTCACCAGTGTTGGCCGTAGTCACATCGCCCGACGTCGCCTCTTGCCGGCGCAACAGCGCACGAATGCGCTCGACCAACAGGCGCTGAGAAAAGGGTTTCTTGACGTAGTCATCCGCACCCATCCGCAGACCAAGAACCTCATCGATCTCGTCATCCTTGGATGTCAGGAAAATCACGGGCATCTGTGTTTTCTGCCGCAGCCGCTGCAACAGGTCCATCCCGTCCATCCGCGGCATCTTTATGTCCAGAACGGCCATATCCGGCAGTTTCTTGTTGAAAGCGTCCAGCGCTGCCTGCCCATCGTTATAAGTCTCGACCTCGAACCCTTCGGCTTCGAGCGTCATAGAAACGGACGTCAGAATATTTCTGTCGTCGTCCACCAATGCAATCTTCGACATCGGGTTAACCCCTATTCCTGCTCACTCACGCAATAATTCGCTTATTAGTAAGGCATCTTTGGCGATTTTACGGCCCCGAATCAATCCGTATCTGCGATTCGTGCGATTGTTGTCACACAGCTGCGGCAAAAAAGCCGTTAATGCGCGCGTAAAAGCGCCTTGTTTTCCGGCAGGAAATCCGTGGTGGCGCTAAACTTTGACTTGGTTGCGCTAACTGGGTCAAACCGCGCTGTTCATGCCCCAAACGACCGTGATAAGACCCGCCCATCCGCCGGTTTTTCCCGGTATACTGCCCCAAGAGCGCACCCCGGCCCAACCGCCGGCGCGCCGCCACAGGAGAAGAAACGCATGACATCTGGACGGGTTAACCCGCAATTCCGCCTCGAAGATCAGGGCATCGAGGGTCTGGGCAATGTCTATTACAACTTCATGGAACCAGCGCTGATCGAAGAAGCGCTGAAGCGCGGCGAAGGCACCCTTGGCAATGGCGGAGCTTTCCTGGTCACCACCGGCAAATTCACCGGCCGTTCGCCCAAGGACAAGCACGTCGTGAAGACTGACAGCGTCGTGGACACCATCTGGTGGGAAAACAACGCCGAGATGACCCCCGAAGGGTTTGACGCCTTATATGCCGACATGCTCGAGCACATGAAGGGTCGTGACTATTTCGTGCAGGATCTCGTTGGCGGTGCCGATCCGGCCTACTCGATCAATGTGCGCATGGTCACCGAACTGGCCTGGCACAACCTGTTCATCCGCCACCTGCTGCGTCGCCCCGATCGGGAGGATCTGGAAGAGTTCGTTGCGGACTTTACCGTCATCAACTGCCCCAGCTTCCGGGCCGACCCGGCCAAGCACGGCTGCCGCAGCGAGACGGTGATTGCGCTAAATTTCGACCGCAAACTGATCCTGATCGGCGGCACCGAGTACGCGGGTGAAAATAAGAAGTCGGTCTTCACCTTGCTGAACTACATGCTGCCGGAAAAAGGCGTGATGCCGATGCACTGCTCGGCCAACCATGCCGTTGGCAATCCGGTCGACACAGCTGTCTTTTTTGGCCTGTCCGGCACCGGCAAGACCACCCTGTCGGCCGACCCATCGCGCACCCTGATCGGGGACGACGAACACGGCTGGTCGGATCGTGGGACCTTCAACTTCGAAGGCGGCTGCTATGCTAAGACCATCAACCTGAACGCCGAGGCCGAACCCGAGATCTACGCGACCACCAGCAAATTCGGCACGGTGATCGAGAACATGGTCTTTGACCCCGAAACCAAAGAGCTGGATTTCGAAGACGACTCGCTGACAGCGAACATGCGTTGCGCCTACCCGCTGGAATACATCTCGAACGCATCGAGCAGTGCGCTGGGTGGACACCCGAAGAACATCATCATGCTGACCTGTGATGCGTTCGGTGTTCTGCCTCCGATCGCACGGCTGACACCGGCGCAGGCGATGTATCACTTCCTGTCAGGCTTCACCTCGAAGGTTGCCGGCACCGAACGTGGCATCACCGAGCCTCAGCCGACATTCTCGACCTGCTTTGGCGCACCATTCATGCCGCGTCGTCCGGAAGAGTACGGCAACCTGCTGCGCGACAAGATCGCCCAGCATGGTGCGACCTGCTGGCTGGTCAACACCGGCTGGACCGGTGGTGCCTATGGCGTTGGCAGCCGGATGCCGATTCGCGCCACTCGCGCCCTGCTGACCGCCGCTCTGGAAGGATCACTGCGTGATGCTGAGTTCCGCAAGGATGCCAACTTTGGCTTTGACGTCCCTGTTTCGGTGCCTGGCGTCGCCGAAGTTTTGCTGGACCCGCGCCGCACCTGGGATGATCAGGCAGCGTTTGACAAGCAGGCTGAGAAACTGGTGCAGATGTTTGCGGAGAACTTTGAGCAATATCTGCCCTTTATTGATGATGACATCAAAGCCGTAGCAATCGGCTAAATCAAAAGGGGGCGGTCTCGCCCCCTTTTTTCTTTGCCCCAGGCGAGCAGAAACTAGGTTATCACCTTATAGTTGTATAATGCACAATGCATATACAAATACATTGCCCGACCCGTCTGATTAGAGTATTTCCGGATGTCATTATGATGAATGAGCCCGGCGCTTGCGCACCGGGCGGGAAGTAAAAAGACCTTGGGGCTACTCATGAGCGCGCACTCACATTCGCGATTTGAGCAACCTAATCAACTATCTAGTGTAATCCATCGGGGATGGGTGTCAATATGAGACGCGCCGCATATCATTGAGATTCAGCGAGCTGCTCACTTTCGCTCACGCGCGAAAGACGACAAGGAAAACAACAGGTAAAAAGAAATGACGGAAATCTCGAAACTGACCGAACTTCGCAAATTGATGCAGAGTATGGAACGGACTCTGGGCCTTGAGCAACTCTCTCCGGTTGAGCGTGACATTTATTACGCGGCCGAAGAACTGTCCAAAGCTGATCAGGAAGTCCGCACCTTCGGTCTGATCGAGCACACTCTTGTCCAAAGCGTTTCGCGTCCGACATTTTTCCGTGCGCTGAAATCGTTGGTGCAAAAGGGCTACCTGTCTCAGAGCGGCAGCGCCAATCGGGGACGGTATATCGTTCATGCGCCCAAATGATGCGCCCAACCTGCGCACTGATGGCTGAACACCGTGCGCAGATGGGCCTCTGATACTTTCTTTGCCTCATTGGCTTACGCAGTTGCATCATACCTCACCTTCGAGGTCCTGATGCCGCTTCAAAACGTGTTCTTTCCGGAATACCCAAGCCGGGCCAGTCTTCTGTTTCTACCCCATGGCGTGCGTGTGTTGGCAGCGTGGCTACTGGGTTGGCGCGCGATTTTCGCCTTGCTGCCCGGGGTCTTCATCGTTTTTGCGTTTCTGGGCGGCACCGATGTCTTTCTACCCAGCCGATTGCTGGCGATCGTCATCGCTGTAACAACTGTTCCGGCCGTTTTCTATCTGTGCAAATGGGCAGGCTGGGATCTGTTTCCCAGCCCCGACCGAAAGCCTTGCTGGTTGTGCGTCATGGGTGTGGGCGTCGTCACGTCCTTCCTTGTTTCCGCTTTGACCAACATGGCATTCGGCAGCGCAAAAGTGGAATACGTTGCCTTTTTGATCGGCGATATTTCGGGGCTGTTTTTTCTGATGCTCGGGCTGTATTACACGCTCCGTTTTGTGGACAGCAGGGGTTAACCCATCAGCCCCCGGCGGAGCAGGTTCAAACCGGCGACCAGCAGCACCATCAGCGTCACCTTACGAAACAGCGCTTGGTCGATCCGTGACTGCAATTGCATCCCAACCCACATTCCGGCTACCGCCGGCGCGATCAGAGCCGCGGAGAATGGCGCTGTGTCGGCCCTCAGAATGCCCGACCCCAGATGCGCCAGTGCCAGCGCAATTGCGCCAAGGCCGTAAATGACACCCTGAACACGCATCTGGACCGCTTTTGGAGTATTCAAAGCCGTCAGATACGCAACGGTCGGCGGTCCCCAGATGCCTGACATACCCCCAATGAAGCCTGCCACCGCCCCCATGATGATCTCGATACGGGCCGAAGGTTGTTCCAGTACAAGCTTCACCCCCAACACCTGAATCAACGCAAAAAACGCGACCGGAATGCCGATCATCAACAGAAAGGTCGACGTCGGCACCAGAGTGACCAGTTGGGCCCCCGCCAGAAGGAACACCAACCCGACGATCAGGAAAATACGAAACTGCTTGATCGATGACACAGCGGCAGGGACGCCCTGCCCCAAGGCCTGAAAGACATTGGTTACAAGTGTCGGAAGGATCAGCCCGGCAATGGCCAGCTCGGGCGGCAGGAAGATACTCAGCCCGGACACCAGCACCATCGGCATGGCAAAGCCGACTATTCCTTTGACCCAGCCCGCCAGAAAGGCAACGCCCATGGCGAACAGAAGATCGTGCAGAGTTATTATGGAAAACAATGTCATGACCCCGTGATATCACCTCTGGCGGGCGCTGCACTGCAAAAACGTCAAAGCAATTTTAGAACTTTTTCGCCACATAATACGTATTTTTGTTGCGCTGCACGTGCAGCATGATATGACCAGACGACACGAAAGAAGGACACGATTCATGGCCCATGACGGACAGGATATGACCCAGATGACGACAACCGCGATTTTGCCCGATCTTCTGACGCTGACCCGTGCGGCCGTACCCGCCGTTGAGGCAGTGTTCGAGCGCGCGCGCGAGTCGGTTCGCGGTATGGTTTCCGCAGATGGCCGGGTCTCAGGTGCCCTGATCGAGGCCAACCAGACGGCGGCCCACGGCCTGTCCTGGCTGGCCACCTACTCTCAGTCTCTGAAACAGATGCAACGCTGGGCCGAGGCGCTGGAAGCCGACGGCAAGTTTGGCGAGATCGAGCAACTGCTGCACCAGATCGCCTTTGGCGAATACCTGCATCAGGTCGCTGGCGGCATTCCCATGAATCAGGGCGAAGTCGTACGCCTTCAGGATATGGGTCTGGGCTGGGACGCTCTGTCCGGCTTCCAGATTTCCGAAATTCAAACGCTGATGGCGCAGGCCAACTCGCAGGCTGCTCGCAGCCGTCTGGTCGAGATGATGGAAGATCAGGCTGGCGCCACCATGTTCGGCGCCTCGGGTCTGGACGAAGAGCTTGAGATGATCCGCGACCAGTTCCGCCGTTATGCGGTCGAAAAGGTCGAACCTTTCGCGCACGAATGGCACCTCAAGGATGAGCTGATCCCAATGGAAGTCATCGAGGAACTGGCCGAGATGGGCGTCTTTGGCCTGACCATCCCCGAAGAATTCGGCGGTTTCGGCCTGTCCAAGGCGTCTATGTGCGTCGTGTCCGAGGAATTGTCGCGCGGCTATATCGGCGTGGGTTCATTGGGCACGCGGTCCGAGATCGCGGCCGAACTGATCATCGCAGGCGGCACCGACGAACAAAAAGCCAACTGGCTGCCGAAACTGGCCAGCGCCGAAATTCTGCCGACTGCTGTTTTCACTGAGCCAAACACCGGATCGGACCTTGGCAGCCTGCGCACCCGCGCGGTCAAGAATGCTGACGGTGATTACGAAATCACCGGCAACAAGACCTGGATCACCCACGCAGCACGGACCCATGTGATGACCCTGCTGGCACGGACAAACCCGGACACGACGGATCACCGCGGTCTGTCGATGTTTCTGGCCGAAAAAACGCCGGGCACCGATGACAACCCCTTCCCCACCCCCGGCATGACCGGCGGCGAGATCGAGGTTCTGGGCTATCGTGGCATGAAAGAATACGAGCTGGGCTTTGATGGTTTCAAAGTCAAAGGCGAAAACCTGCTGGGCGGCGAGGAAGGCAAAGGCTTCAAACAGCTGATGGAGACTTTTGAGTCCGCTCGAATCCAAACCGCCGCCCGCGCCATCGGCGTCGCCCAAAGCGCTCTGGATATCGCGATGCAATACGCGCAGGATCGCAAGCAGTTCGGCAAATCGCTGATCAAATTCCCTCGTGTGTCCGGCAAGCTGGCCATGATGGCGGTCGAAATCATGATCGCGCGTCAGCTGACCTATTTCTCGGCCTGGGAAAAGGACCACGGACAGCGCTGCGACCTTGAGGCCGGCATGGCCAAGCTGTTGGGTGCCCGCGTGGCATGGGCTGCGGCGGATAACGGTCTGCAGATCCATGGCGGCAACGGTTTCGCATTGGAATACAAGATCAGCCGCGTTCTGTGCGACGCGCGCATTCTGAACATTTTTGAGGGGGCTGCCGAAATTCAGGCACAGGTCATTGCACGGCGTTTGCTGGGCTAACCGGACTTCGGTATCCCGTTTCCCCAACTGACCCGGCCTTGTGCCGGGTCTTTCTTTTGTTGGCAGCTTTTCACGCAACCCTCCCTTCATTTTGTGCAAATACTGCCGCGACGGCTTCTGATCCCACGGTGGGGAAACTTCCCCCTTTGCTTTCGGTCCGAACCCCGTTACGCCACGCTGGGAAATAAACCGGACCCTGGGAATGGTGTGCACACAATGACCCGACTTATCTTTGCGCTTTGGACGACACTCGCAACCTTTGCCCTAGGCGGCTGCGCCACTGTTCAGCCGACCGCAGGTCTAAGCGATATTGATGCATTGGCGCTTGCGATTGAGGCTCTTGGTCCCAACGTCGATCCGGTTGAGGCGCAACAGGCCGCCACGATCGCCTACACATACTCCCAACAGCTAAAGCGGGATTGGAACGTCACCGATCCGGCGATCGTTCATAATGCCAAGGTCATTAACGGGTTCCGCGAGAAGGGTCTGTGCAATGATTGGGCGCAGGCCATGACCCGCCGCCTTCAGCAGGAAAACTTCCGAACTCTGGACGTGCACTGGGCCACCTCACCCCCGACCGCATTCCGGATCATTCACCACTCGGCGGCGATCAGCGCCAAAGGAGACGCGATGCTTGACGGCATCATCCTTGACCCATGGCGCAACAGCGGGGCGCTGTACTGGGATCTGGTGCGCGAAGACACCAGGTACAACTGGCGTCCCCGCCTGGAAGTCCGCGAAGAGCTGCTGAGCGGCGCGATACCCTACTAAAGTTCCCTTCGTGCCAGTAAACAGCTAAGACACCCATATCATGCGCCTGATCCTGACTTTGCCCCTGCTTGCCTTGTTTCAATGCGACAAGGACGAATCCGTTGCAGCCTATGGCGCGGCGGACCAAACATGGGTCCTGCAGGAAATAGATGGGCAGTCCTTTGAGGCCAGCGCTTTATTGCAATTCCCGGAGGAAGGCAAAATCGCCGGGAATGCCCCCTGTAACAGCTACAGTGGTATTTTAAACGCGCCCTATCCGTGGTTCGAGATTCAGGACCTCAGCGCCACCCGTGCCGCCTGTGCCGGGTTAGAGGCCGAGGGGTTTTACTTCGCAGCCCTCATGGCGATGACCCAATCCGAAGTGTCCGGTGACGTGCTGGTCCTGCGCAATGAAGACGGGCACGAAATGGTTTTCAAAGCCGCCGAGTGAACTGGTCCACAAACCTTGCCCGCGCTTCGGGCAAGGGATGGTGGCCCAATGACGGTGCCAGGTGGTTTTCCAGAAAATACCCAGTTGTCTTCAGGCCTGACGCAATCTCGGTATCCGGCGCAGTTCCTTGGCCGCGCAGACATGGCGGCAGGGGCAACAGTTTGTCCGCCCATTCCCCGGCCCCCTCGGCACTGACCGCGCGTCCGGTTTTTGGCGAAACATAGACCAGGCCGTCGGTGGCCCCGGTAACGGCACAAGCCGACAGGTCCAGACCGAACCCCAGCTCTTCCAGCAGCGCCAACTCCCATCGCAGGTAGGCCAGCGGCCAAATCTCGTCCTGCCCCAGCAGATCCATCAACTGTTCGGTCTGCTTGTAGATCGCAGGGTGCGGTTCACGCTCTGGCAGGCAAAAGGACAAAAGCGCTACGGCTGCGTTCAGCCCTGCCAGTGCCATCCTCCCCGAGAACGCGGCTGCAGCGCGCGAACGCAGAGGCTCGACCTGAAAGGTGCCAAGATGTTCTTCCAACCGCGCGCGCCAAAGCACATCCAGCTGCGCACCTGGTTGCAGGATCGGGGCGACCTTACGGCTGGTGCCCCCGCGCACGACGCCGGCATGTCGGCCGTGATCTTCGGTGAACACCTCGATGATCGCTGCGGTTTCACCGTGTCTGCGGGTGGTCAAAAGGATGCCGTGATCGCGCCAGTCCAAATCAGGCTCCTTTCCCCTGCGGTTCGGCCTATCAGCGCAACAGATCGCAAGGCGTGCGCATCTGCAAGGGTCCTTGAACTTAGAACCGGGCCCGGAATGCCACCCCCACTAGTGGAGCTGTCTCATAGCTCTGCCGACTAAGTTCCGTGCCATTCGCATCATCCAACGTCAGGCGCCCATCCAACTCGGCCCCCGCGAACACGTTTAGCGAGACGCCGGGATTGGGGTTGTAGCCAAAGGACAGAACCACGGGGATGCTCTTGTCTTCGCCAACTCCGTTCGGTGCCAGCCCTTCCTCGTCGAGCCGGAATCGAACTCTCTCTGACCGCGCTGACAGGGCAACGTTCATAGTGTCATTCAGCGCATAGCTGAGGGTCAGGCCCGGACCCTGCGTGGCCCCAATCCCCGAGCCGGTGTTCAGGTTCCAACGATCATTGATGTCCCAGTCGACCAGCAGCGCCGGAAAAAAGTCGACGTCGTCATCTTCGAGCTGTGAAAACGCCCCAAAGGCCGGGCCAACAGTCAGGCTTTCACTTAATTTCCAGGCGATACCGGCGAAAACGCCATAGGTTCTGCCATCTGACGCTTCGGCACCACTCTGATAGTCCCACCTGATCTGTGGCGACGCAAATACGCTCGCTTTGTTGCCCACACGAAACCGCACCGGCGCCGAGATCCGGATATCGCGGATATCCTGCCAAGGCTGGTTGTCCGCCTGACTGAAGTCGTAGTCAAACCTGCCGATGCTGGCCGACAGTCCTGCGGAGGCCCCGCCATCGAAATTGTACAACGCGGTGGTACGCAGAAAAGCGCGGCTCGCCGAAAAATCCCCGCCCTCACTCAGATTCGCGTCGCCCTGATAGGCCGCCAGCCCGTCGATCTGATACACCCAACCCAGCCGCTGTTGCGCGAATGTAGGTAGTGACATGAAGCCCAAAGCAAGAGCCGCGGAACTGCAGATTAAAGCAAGAGACTTCATCTTTTTCAACTCGATAGGGATAGCCACACACTTTCAGATAGCATTTCGCAGGGCTTGTTCAAATCAACGCAAGAACCAAAATTCTGAAATGTGTCGTCGCCGTCGCTTGCGCACCCTGTTCCAGTGGCAGAGCCTGTCGGCGGCCTTTGTGCTAAACTGCCGAAAGCCTGATATTTGCTGTTGATCGATTTGCGCGGGACACATCCTCGACACCTTTAGGAGCGCAACATGAAGAAGTCATTTTTTACGTCTCCGTCCAATTACCCAGAACCTCTGAATGTACTGGGGGACAAAATAACGGTGCTGGCGCGCCTTGAGCAGATTGGTGACTATGCCGTTACTCTGAATTATGGCCACGAAGGGAATGGGCCGCCTCCGCATACGCACCCGTGGGATGAATCCTTTTTCGTCGTGAAGGGTGAGGTACATTTCACAATCGACGGTGAGACCAGAGTCGCGACAGAGGGCACTTTGGTCCATTTTCCCGCCGGTATGGTGCACAGTTTCAAATTCGGCCCTGGAGGCGCGCAATTGCTTGAAATCAGCGGCCGCGGCTCGCATGCCGTCGAGATGTTCACCGCCCTGGACCGTGAGGTACCGGGGCCGGTTCAAGACGGAGCTAAACTGGCAGACGTCCTACGGCAAACAGGTGTTGAACTGGTCGGGTAAAGCTGTGTCCGAGCGCGGCTGTAGACCCGCCAGCGAAAGTCTCTGGCTTGACAACAGGCCGTCACCATCCTTTATTTAACAATGCTGTTAAACAGGAGGCCGCGATGCGAGGTATCACCATCACTTATACTTTCGATGGAGACGAAACCGAATGGGAGACCACGACAAGCGCTTTCATTTCGGCCATCGATTCAGATCCGGACGCTGCCGGCAAGTTCACCTATCAGGTCGCGGTCGCCGATGACGGGGTTTCCCGAATTCACTGGGGTCGCTGGGACAGCGCCGAAACGCTGGCGCATGTGCAGGCACAACCGTATTTCAAAACGTTTGCAGCGAAAGTGCGAGAATTTGCGGGCGGCGCGCCCAACGCAACCGGGCATGACGTCAAAGGCAAATCGACCGGGTGGTAGAGGTTATTCCAGCCCTTCTTCCCCCAACAGGTGCCGCCCCTGCCGGTCCTCGACCTCGACCACCCAGAGGTCAGGGTCGAAACTGCGTTGACGGGTGATGGCGTCATCCACATCTGACTCCGCGCCGCTGGACAGCTCGACCCATTTCCGCTCACCGCTCATCAGATCAAAACTGCGCTGAAACGCGACCGCCTGTCCGTCAAGAGTGTTGAGCTTAACCAGAACCGCGCCTGCCGTGTCGTCACCGTGAGCAACGACAAAAGCCGGGATTTCCTGGAATCGCAGGCGCGCCAGATAGGCATGGACCCAAAATTCAGCCGTCAGGCGGCTCATGCGTTGCCGTCTTTGAAATCCAGACCCATTTCCGAGTACCGTTCGGATTCTTCCAGCCAGTTGGGCCGGACTTTCACCTGCAGGAACAGGTGGATCTTGCGGTCGAGGAACTCTTCCAGTTCCGCCCGAGCAGCTTGGCTGACTGCCTTGATCGTTTCGCCACGTTTCCCCAGCACGATGCCTTTGTGGCCATCGCGCATGACGTAAATGACCTGATCAATCTTGGCCGAGCCGTCCTTGCGTTCTTCCCAGTTCTCAGTCTCAACGGTCAGCTGATAGGGCAATTCCTGATGCAGACGCAGGGTCAGTTTCTCGCGCGTCATCTCGGCAGCAATCATGCGCAGGGGCAAATCGGCAATCTGATCTTCGGGATACAGCCATGGGCCTTCCGGCAGTTCAGATGCCAGCCATTTACGCAAATCATCGACGCCATAGCCACGCTCGGCCGAAATCATGAAGGTTTCGGCAAACGGGTAACGCGCGTTCAGCTCACTTGTCAGGGCAAGCAACTTTTCGGACGGCACTTTGTCGATCTTGTTGATGGCCAGAGCGATGGTGCGGCCTTGGCCGATCTCTTCCAGACCTTCGAGGATGCGCTCGACCCCTTCCGTGATACCGCGATGCGCCTCGACCATCAGCACGACGACGTCGGCATCCGCAGCCCCACCCCACGCAGCGGCGACCATGGCACGGTCCAACCGGCGGCGCGGTTTGAACAGGCCGGGCGTATCGACAAAAACCAGTTGTGCATCACCCTCCATCGCCACGCCGCGAATACGCGCGCGAGTGGTCTGCACCTTGTGCGTCACGATCGAAACCTTGGCCCCCACCATGCGGTTCAGCAGGGTGGATTTGCCCGCGTTGGGCTCTCCGATCAGGGCGATAAATCCGGCGCGTGTGGTCATGTGTCTGGCGATCCTGTTTGCAAGTGCGCACCCCTATAGCAGAAAGCCCCGGCGGGCCAGAGGGTTTTGTCGCATTGCAGCCATGCAAATGCAGTGGCAAGCGGGGGCAACGCCGCGCCAATGCCAGCCAGGCGATCATTCAGATGATGAGGCACAATATGAAACGTCGGGAGTTCCTTTTAGGCGGCGGAGCCGCCGTCGGCGCGCTGGGTCTGGGCGGATTCGGAATGGCAAAAAGCGCTCAAGAACTGACGATCCAACCGGCAAGCTTTGCTCTGCGCGATACGGTCACGACCGGGATGGTCAGCCTGTCTCCGGACGCGCCTCCACCGGTTCTCTATGGCAAACAAGGCGAGGTCATGCGGCTGCCGGTGCGCAACACGCTGCCGGACTATACCGCGATGCACTGGCATGGCTTGCGTATTCCAAGCGGGATGGACGGCGTGCCCTACCTGACGCAGATGCCGATGGGTCAAGGTGAGCTGTTCGACTATGAATTCACCCCGCCAGATGCAGGCACCTTTTGGTACCATCCGCACTGCATGACGATGGAGCAGATGGCCCACGGTCTGACAGGCGTCATGGTGATTGCCGAGCCCGAGGATCCGGGCTTTGACAGCGAACAGGTGATCAATCTGCGCGATTTCCGGCTGAACGAAGAAGGAGCCTTTCTACCGGCTTACACTCAGCGTGGAGCGGCGCGGGCCGGCACCTTCGGCAACGTGCATACCGCCAACTGGTTGCAAAGTCCTGTCTACGAGCATTCGACAGGCAGTCTGGTGCGGCTACGCGTAGTCAACACAGACACAGCTCGCATCTACAAACTGCATCTTGAGGGCGGCAATGCCCGGATCATCGCGTGGGATGGACACCCGCTTGAGATCGAGGTCCCAATGCCCAGTGCCGACGAACCGCTGTTGGTTGGTCCGGGTCAGCGCGTGGATTTTGCTGTGGCGATGCCCGCAAATGAGGGCAAGGCCGTCGCGTTGATGGCCAAGCTCCCTGGTCAGCCGCACAAAGCCATGGCGCAATTGCGGTCGATTGGTGCATCAGCGGCGCGGGATTTGGAAGAATTGCGGCCTCTGCCCGTTAACCCCATCGCCAAACCCGATCTGGCCAATGCCGAAGTGCATGATTTTGTTTTTGGCTGGACACCTGAGGGGGGTGAGCCGAATAACGGGTTCTGTGGCTCGTTGGGCTACAACTTCTGGTCCATCAACCGCAAACCCTGGCCGGGTGACGCCGCGCAAGGGGTTGGACCCCTGGCAACGCTGAAAATGGGCAAAAGCTATATCCTTCGATTGCGAAACGAATCCCCCAACCTGCACCCGATCCACCTGCACGGGCTGGCTTTTGTTCCGCTGCGGTCTAACCTGCGCCAACTGCCACCGCTGGTGACAGACACAATGCTGCTTTTGAAGGACGAAGTGGCCGAAATTGCATTGGTCGCCGACAACCCGGGAGACTGGGCTTTTCATTGCCATGTGATCGAACATCAAAAGACCGGGCTGACCGGATTTATTCGGGTCGTGTAACTCAACGGTTAAAGTCTCAGCCCCCTATGGCTAAAGCTGCTAAACTGCTGCGAAAATGGGGGCTGTGAACGAACCGGCTGACAAAACTGGCAATCCGCGTAGGGTGCGTCGCCCTTAGCACCGCAGCGCTGCACATTGGTGCCGCGCTTGTGTCATTGGCATTTCTGGCGGGTACAGCCCATGCGGACGACGTCGCTTTCAAAGTAACCGACAGCGTGTCGGTCAAAGGAAAAGACATCCCTTACTCGCTATACCTTACTCCCAGCGAGATGTCTGACACCCAACTGGGGGTAGAGGCGTTTTTGGACCTCAGATCGTTGGAAAAAAACGCCGTGGACTTTTTCGAACATTCTTAAAGAAACCTGCAAACAGAAATTCGCTTTGGCCGATACCGAGACAGCTGCAGAGGGCGACGCCCTGACCGTCGACGGACAGTTTCAGGCCAAGTTCTATGCGTGCGACACAGACGATCCCAAGGTGCACTACCGGGGTGTCCTGCTGTTCGGCCAGAACGTTGACGTCGTGGTCAAAGCAGGCGCAGACGCCTAGGAGAATTGCATCCTCTTGCGTCTGGAGGATGTCGAATTGGACCTGCAGGGGTTTGTTGGCACCGTCTCCGACTGGATCGGCATCTCTGAAAATGCGCACGCGCTTATTCTGGAGAAAGGCGTCGAAGTTCTGGCCGAAAACCCGGTTTGTCCGGAACTGCCTGAGGAACTCGCCGGGCTTGACCCCAATTGCACATCCGGCGGAATACGAGAAATCGGCGCGGACGGCATCGGGACCGCACTGACCGGGTCGGTCGACACCAGTTCGACCACGTTATTGGAGCTTGTTGCATTGCTGCAGGATAAACGCGGGCTGGGGGTCAACAATTGAAGACTCACTTCATCCCATTGATCTGCGCACTTTTGTCAGTGGGCTCTAACGCGGGCGCAAAAGACGTCACGCTGGACTTTATTCAGTCCCTCACGTTGCAGGACACCGAAGCGCCCTACCAATTGACCCTTACATTGACGGATCAGGCCCCTACCCGTATCGGCATCAACGCCTTGTTGGATTTGAGCAAAATCCAGGCCGCGCTGCCCGCCGCCCTTGCCGACATCAGTTTCGCGGAGGGGTGTAATGCAGAGATCGACTTGGACACCATCGACGCAGTGTCGAACGGCCAGGAAATCTCCGTACAGGGGCGATTTGGGCTGGACACATTCAAGTGCAACCGGGCACTTGGCCAGACGCCCGAACGGCAGGAAAAAACCGTCTCATTCGCTTTGTTCCTTTCCACCACAGCTTTCGCCATCGAAAGGGATCAGTGTGTGTTCTTCGGACCGTCAGATTTGGAGCTGACCCTTGCGGATCAACGCCTGATCTCAGATGACGTGACGAAGATTCTACAGGATACCCGCGCGATCTTTCTGAAAGCCGGCGATGCAATTCTAAGCAAGACGCCGATCTGCCCGACATGCCACAGGAATTGGCGTCTTTGTCGCCCAGGTATAATAGCGGCGGCACGTTGGAAATCGGCGACGGCGGCATCGGAGTCGCGCTTACCGGATCAATCGACGTCAGCACCAAGACCATCGTCAGTGTCATGAAGGTATTACAGCGCGAAGGGGTGCCGCCACCCGCCCCCTAGTTCGCTGCGTCCAACCGTGCCAGCATGGCCTTGGCCGCCGCTTGCTCAGCCTGACGTTTGGATCCGGCCGTCGCTTGCGCTTCGGTACCATCCTGCAGACGCGCGGCAATGGTGAAGACCGGAGCATGGTCGGGGCCACTACGCCTGATCTCAACATAAGAAGGCGGTTTCTGTCCCCGCGCCTGCGCCCATTCCTGAAGCGAGGTTTTGGCATCGCGCGCGTCAGCCTCGACGTTGTGGATGCGGTCGCCCCAAAGACGCAGGATCACGTCGCGTGCGGCCTCGAAACCTGCATCGCGATATACTGCGGCAATCACCGCCTCCATCGCATCACCAAGCAAAGCTTGCTTGCGACGGCCACCCGAAAGCATCTCGGACCGGCCCAGTTTAAGCACCGCGCCCAGATCGATCTGGCGGGCCACGTCGGCACACGCCTCTTTGCGGACCAGCGCATTGAAACGGGGCGCAAGCTGCCCTTCCGAAGCTTTCTTGTCGGCCTCCAGCAGTGCAGTGGCCATGACCAGTCCCAAAACACGGTCACCCAGAAATTCCAGCCGCTGGTTGTCGGGGCGTGTCGACGACGACACCGAACCGTGGGTCAACGCGCGGACCAGCAGCTCGGGTTTGGCAAATTCATACCCAAGCCGCTGCTGGAACGCCTTTATTTCAGACGATAGTTTCAATTGACCGCCTTAAAGAAACGGTCGCCGCGCCATGTCCAGAAGAACAGCATCGACCGGCCTGCGGACGAGAACAGAATGCGATCTGCCCGCCCGATCAGGCCATCGTAGGGCACATAGCCTACACCACCAGCGGATTGCGGAAGGCGGCTGTCGCTTGAATTGTCACGGTTGTCGCCCATAAAGAAATAGTGGCCTTCCGGCACGGTATAGATGCCTGTGTTGTCTGATGCCTGATTGCCGATGTTCAGCACTTCGTAGGACACACCGTTCGGCAGGGTTTCGATCATACGCGACTTTTCACACACGCCGCCAAAGCCAACCGGTCCGTTTTCGCAACGCGGGCGCAGTCCCTGCGAGCCTTGCGGAGCAGCAATCTCGGTGAACACACCATCGGGTTTCTGCGGGACCGGAGTTCCGTTCAGGATAATCTGGCCTTCGCGTATCTGAATGCGGTCTCCGGGCAGGCCGATCAAGCGCTTGATATAGTCGCGGCCGCTGACCGGATGACGGAACACGATGACGTCGCCGCGTTCCGGTTCGCCCCCCCAGATACGGGTGTTATCGCCGCTCTGCATCCAACCACAGATATCTTCGGCGTCAATGTTCAGGCCGACGCTTGGGACGATCACGCTGGGACAGGACGCGTAGGAATAGCCATAGGCCATCTTGTTGACGAACAGGAAATCCCCGATCAGCAAAGTGGGTTTCATCGAGCCGGATGGAATCCAGAAAGGCTGAAACAGGATCGTACGGAATACGCCCGCGATCAGCAGGGCATAGACGATGGTTTTGATCGTCTCCCAAACGGCATTACCTGTTTTGGCTTCCTCGGCCATACTGCTCTCCGGTCGTTAGGTTGTTGGGGTGCTACATGCGTGTCGGGTGGGGGCGAGTCAAGGCTGAGCGGGCGCATCGTGAAGCGGGCGCGCCTCGATCACGACAAAGGCTTGGGCCCAGGGGTGGTCATCGGTCAGGGTGACATGGATGATCGCTTCATACCCTTCGGGCGTCATCTCTTTCAACCGTTCCGCCGCCCAGCCTGTTACATGCATCACCGGCTGGCCGGTTTTCAGATTGGTGACGGCCATGTCCTTCCACGCAATCCCCATGCGCAGACCGGTGCCCAACGCCTTGGAACACGCCTCTTTCGCGGCCCAGCGTTTTGCATAGGTGCCTGCGGTGTCGTGGCGCCGTTCGGCCTTGCTCTGCTCGATTTCAGTGAAGACCCGGTTGCGGAACCGGTCGCCAAACCGTTCCAGCGTGCCCTGAATGCGGTCGATATTCGCAAGATCCGTGCCGATGCCCAGTATCATGAGAGCCGTACCGTCAGAATTTTGTAGCTCGCCAGCCCAAAGAACCCGGCGAACGCAAAGTCGAACCAGCGGCGGGCGCGGCGATAAGCCCGAACCATGCGCTCGGAAGAAAACAAGAAGGCATATCCGATGAAGATCAGCAGCGAGCCCGCGTAGAGAAGACAAAAGTAGCCGAGCAACATCGCAAGGCTCGCGTCATTCGGAGCGACAATCGCGTAGATGGATCCCCAGCTCAGGATCGCCTTTGGATTGGTCAGGTGAATGGCTGCGCCTTTGGCGAAGACGGTGCGTAGCGAGCCAGTAACAGGTTTACCCAAGGCAACCTCGTCCGAGGTCATCGCCCGCCGCAACGCTTTGAACGCGAGCCATCCCAGATAAGCCACGCCGATGTAGCGGATCACCTCGAACACCCAGACATTGGCAAGCATAATTGCCGACAACCCCAGCGCGGCAGCGATGCCCCAAGCGGCAGAACCCGCGCAAATGCCCAGCGCAAAAACCAATCCTGCCTTGCGGCCTTCGTTCATCGCGGTACCCGCGATCCCCATCGTCGCCGGTCCAGGAGAGCCCCCGGCCATCAGCCAGGCAAACCAGATGGCGACAAAACCGGGCGTTATCATGCCCGCGCCTCATCCATCATCCGGCGCATTTCCTTGATCGCGGGCGTGAGGCCGCGGAAAATCGCCTCGCCGATCAAGAAGTGACCGATATTCAATTCGCGAACCTCAGGAAAGGCCGCGATCGGCTGCACCGTGTCGTAAGTCAAGCCGTGGCCTGCGTGGACCTCAAGGCCCAGAGAATGGGCAAAGGCGGACATCTCGCGCAGGGCTTCCAGTTCGCGTGCGGCCTCCTCCATGTGACCTTCAGCATGAGCATCGCAATAGGCACCAGTGTGCAATTCGATCACTTCAGCGCCGATGCGGTGTGCGGCTTCGATCTGGCGTTGATCGGCGGCGATGAAAATCGAAACACGGCAGCCGGCGTCGCGCAGGGGTGCGATGAAATGGGCCAGCTTGTTTTCTTCACGCGCGACCTCCAGTCCACCTTCGGTCGTACGCTCTTCACGTTTTTCGGGCACGATGCAGACCGCGTGCGGTTTGTGCCGCAAGGCGATTTGCTGCATCTCTGGGGTTGCCGCCATCTCAAAATTCAGAGGCACCGAAAGCACCTCCATCAAACCGTCGATATCGGCGTCCGAGATGTGGCGGCGGTCTTCGCGCAGGTGTGCGGTGATACCGTCTGCCCCGGCTTCCTCGGCCAGTTTGGCGGCCCGCAACGGGTCGGGATAGGCCCCGCCGCGCGCGTTACGCACAGTCGCCACGTGGTCGATATTCACGCCCAGACGTAGGTGGTTGTCAGACATCGCTCGAATCCTTCTTAAGCCCTTGGCCCGAGCCTAGGGTATTCGACTGCGGAACGGCAGGATTTGTTTCAGCCAAGCGTTTGATTTCTTCAAACTTTGCCTTGATCTTGTCGCGGCGGCGCTGTTGATAAGTGCGGATCAGCGGCAGGCTGAGGTAGTAACAGATCGCCCCCGCAAGCAGGCCGGGCAGAATGCCGCCGATCAGGTAGGGAAAGAACACCTCGTCGTAAAACACGTCCAACCCGCGCCAATCGGCAACGCGGTCGGTGAAAAGGGCAAAGAAGTTGTTCTTGAGGTCACCCAGCGCGTCGACGAAGTTATCCATCAGGCCCTTGGTTTCTTCCTTTTCAAAACTGTCGCCCAAAAGGAAATGGCCGGTTTGCAGGCAGACAACCCCAATCGGAACATAGGTCAGCGGATTGCCAAAGAACGTCCCGCTGAGCGCGGCCAATATGTTGCCGTTGATCAGGCGCGCAAAAATCGCGGCGAAAAGAAAATGCAGGCCGTAGAATGGCGTAAAGGCCGTGAACACCCCGGCCCCGACCCCGCGCGCGATGCGTTCGGGAGAGTCCGGCAACCTGCGGACGCGGTGTTTGACGTAGTGAAAGGCACGCGTCCATCCCCCCTTGGGATAGACAAACTCAGACGCGATCTGGACAGGCGAGCGTCGATCTCGGCGCTTGAAAACCACTCCTGATCACCCCTTCTCAGCCAGCCGCAACGGCGGTTTTGGTCCTGTCCCGATAGCGTTCGACCGCGGCAACATCGCTTTCTGCCTCCAACATCAGCATCAGTGAATGCAGCTGTTCCAGGTCGCGCAGTTCAACACTGACCAGAAGACGGTAAAAATCCGGTTTGCGGTCCACGAATTCAAGGTTCGAGATATTGGCCTTTTTCTCACCGATCAATGTGCAAATGCGCCCCAGTACCCCAGCGTCATTGCCAATAGTGACGTCCAGGGTGGCCCCGTAGACGGCCGGGTGCGTGCCCGAGTGCCAATGCAGGTCGACCCAACGCTCAGGTTCGCTTTCGAATTCGGTCAGGCGATCACAATCGATGGCATGCACCACAACGCCCTTGCCGCGGTACGTGATGCCGACGATCCGTTCACCCGGCAATGGCTGACAGCATGGGGCGCGGTCGAATTTCTGGCCGGGCTCTAGGCCAATCACCGCGCGGCGCGGCGAAATGGCGTCGCCCTCGTCCTGCGTAAGCTCAGGATAGACCGCGCTGACAACGTCGTGCGCCGTCAGTTCGGCGCTGCCCAATCGCGCCAGCAACTCGTGCCGGTCCTTCAGGCGCAGGTGTTTGGCGGCCGTATCCAGCGCCTTTTCGGTGGCCTTGCGGCCGACATGTTCAAACCCTGAGCGCGCGAGTTCCTTGCCCAGCTTGATAAAGCGTTCGCGGTCCACCTCGCGCAGCGCTCTTCTGATGGCCGTGCGCGCTTTGCCGGTGACTGCGATCTCAAGCCATGTGACCTGTGGCGTCTGACCATCGGCGGTGATGATGTCCACCGATTGCCCGTTCTTAATCCGGGTCCACAGCGGGACACGGATGCCATCCACCTTGGCCCCGACACAGGCGTGACCAATGCGGGTGTGAATGGCGTAGGCAAAATCAATCGGCGTCGCACCGCGCGGCAGCTTGACTACATCGCCTTTGGGCGTGAAGCAGAACACCTGGTCCGAATACATTTCAAGCTTGACGGCTTCGAGGAAGTCCTCGTGATCGTCCTCGCTGTCAAATTGCTCGGTAAGGTTTGCAATCCATTTGGCCGGATCGACCGCAAAGGGGTTTTCCGAGCGGACGCCGTCACGATAGGACCAGTGCGCCGCAACGCCGGTTTCAGCCACATCGTGCATCTGGCGGGTACGGATCTGCACCTCGACCCGCTTACCATCACGTCCTGAGACCGTTGTATGGATCGAGCGATAGCCGTTCGATTTCGGCTGGCTGATGTAATCCTTGAACCGACCCGGCACCGCGCGCCATCGCTGATGGATTGCTCCGAGCGTACGGTAACAATCTTCTTCAGACTGCGTGATAATGCGGAAGCCGTAGATGTCGGACAGGCGCGAGAAGCCCTGATCCTTTTCCTGCATCTTGCGCCAGATCGAATATGGTTTCTTAGCACGGCCGAAAACTTCGGCTTCAATACCCGCCTTTTCCAGTTCATGGCGCATATCGCCGGTAATCCGGTGGATCACATCCCCGGTTTCGCGCTGCAGGGTAATGAAACGGCGGATGATCGACTGGCGACCTTCGGGGTTCAGGACACGGAAGGCGAGGTCTTCCAATTCCTCACGCATCCACTGCATACCCATGCGGCCCGCAAGCGGCGCGTAGATGTCCATCGTCTCACGCGCTTTGACGATCTGCTTTTCCGGCCGCATCGCCTTGATGGTGCGCATGTTATGCAGACGGTCAGCCAACTTGACCAGAATGACCCGCAGGTCCTTGGACATGGCCATGAACAGCTTGCGGAAATTCTCGGCCTGCTTGGTTTCGCGACTGGAAAGCTGCAGGTTGGTCAGCTTGGTGACGCCATCAACGAGTTTGGCGACCTCTTCCCCAAACAGCTCGGACACTTTGCCGTAGTTGGCCTTGGTGTCTTCGATCGTGTCGTGCAACAGGGCCGTAATGATGGTCGCATCATCCAGACGCTGTTCGGTCAGGATGGCGGCAACGGCAACGGGGTGGGTGAAATAGGGTTCGCCGGAATGGCGGAACTGACCCTCGTGCATCTGCTTGCCGAACTCATAGGCTCGGGCGATGCGGTCAGCATTCGTCTTTGGATTGTAGTTGCGGACCAACGCAATCAGGTCGTCTGCAGAAATCATCCGGTCCGCACCTTCATCTTTGGGGATTACCCCTGGCCTTGAGCCTCCATCAGAGCGCGCAGCAACTTCTCTTCCGACATATCGTCATCGGCAGGTTTGTCCGATTCCGCACCCATCAGCAGCGCCATCTGATCTTCTTCCGGCTCGTCGACCTCGATCTGAGTCTGGTTAGCCTCGATCAGGCGCTCGCGCAGTTCGTCCGCGCTCTGGGTTTCGTCGGCGATTTCGCGCAGCGATACGACAGGGTTCTTGTCGTTGTCGCGGTCAACGGTGATCGCCGCACCAGCGGAAATCTCGCGCGCACGATGGGCGGCAAGCATCACCAGTTCAAACCGGTTAGGAACCTTGTCTACGCAATCTTCAACCGTCACGCGGGCCATTGGGCGCTCTCCGTTACTGAATCCATGTCAGGAAGAGGTTTATCTAAGGGCGAATCCTTGCCTTGACAAGCAAGAAATGCTGCAAATGCACCGATCACGCGGCCGTGACCGCCGCAATGTCCTCCGCAGGAAGGTCGGCGAGCATTTCGGTCACTGTCCGGCCCAGCACCGGATGCCGCCAGTCGGGGGCGACATCGGCCATAGGAACCAGCACAAAAGCACGGTCCTGCAATCGCGGGTGTGGCAGGATCAGTTGGTCGGGCGCCTTTTGCTTTTGCTCCTCTGCCGGCAAAGCCAGCCAACGGTCAAACTCGGTGCGGTCCGGTAGTACCAGATCGTCATAACACACCAGATCCAGATCCAGCGTGCGCATACCCCAGCGCTGCACCCTTTCGCGACCGAATTCATGCTCAATCTGGTGAAGCAGATGCAGCAATTCGGGCGGCGTCCTATCCGTTTCGATCAATGCAGCCGCGTTAACGTAGTCCGGCCCGGCACCCACAGGAAAACAAGGCGTCTCGAAGAAGCGGCTGGTGGCGCGAATCACCACCCCTTGACGCAAAATCGCGTCAAGTGCTCTCTGAAGTGTCACCTTGGGCTCCCATTCTCTCATTTTGAGATTTGCGCCCAGCGCGATAACGGCTTTTGACATGATTTTGTGCATTCTACTCCCTATATTCGGCGAATTGCATGCTTGCGATACGTCCGAAATGGCCTAATTATAGGAATACCAGCGCGCCGCTTATTTCCAATACCCACTCACGTAACACCAAGGCGCTCTGTATTATACCGGAAGGACCTATTTATGTTCTATAAAGACGAACGGCTAGCGCTGTTCATCGACGGCTCGAATCTATATGCAGCCGCAAAGGCACTGGGGTTTGACATCGACTACAAATTGCTGCGCCAGGAATTCATGCGCCGCGGCAAAATGCTCAGAGCTTTTTACTACACAGCGCTTTTGGAAAACGACGAGTATTCTCCGATCCGTCCTTTGGTTGACTGGCTGCACTACAACGGCTTCACCATGGTGACGAAACCGGCAAAGGAATACACCGACAGCATGGGGCGTCGGAAAGTCAAAGGAAACATGGACATCGAACTGACCGTCGACGCCATGGAGCTGGCACCGCGCGTGGATCATATCGTGCTGTTCTCGGGCGATGGGGATTTCCGCCCGCTGATTGCCAGCCTGCAGCGTCAGGGCGTGCGTGTTTCGGTCGTCTCGACCATTCGCAGCCAGCCGCCGATGATTTCGGACGAGCTGCGCCGTCAGGCAGACAACTTCATCGAGCTTGAGGACCTGCGCGACGTGATCGGACGTCCTCCGCGCGAGGTACCAATGGAACCCCGCAGCGTCGCTGCAGGTGGGCAGTAATACCCGGCCACTCACTTACCGGGGGGGGGAAGAAATTGGCGCGGTCAGGCTTTATCTGCCTGACCGCGCTTCTTTAACTAAGGTCAGGTGCTGAAACACCCACTGGCTAGCACTGATTCATGTCAGATCAATGACGCCGTCCTGTCTGGACCATGACCGGGAAAAGACTTACCTGTGGCCTATGGAGACTGTGACATGACCAAGCCGCCCCTTACGCTCTACCTCGCCGCGCCACGCGGCTTCTGCGCCGGTGTCGACCGGGCCATAAAGATCGTTGAAATGGCGCTGCAGAAATGGGGTGCGCCCGTCTATGTGCGCCATGAGATCGTGCACAACAAATTTGTTGTCGATGGTCTGCGTGCCAAAGGGGCCGTATTTGTCGAGGAACTGGACGAATGCCCTGATGACCGTCCAGTGATCTTTTCAGCGCATGGCGTGCCGAAATCCGTTCCGGCCGCAGCTGCCCAACGCGAAATGATCTATGTCGACGCAACCTGCCCACTTGTTTCCAAAGTGCATGTCGAAGCGCAGCGTCACGCGGATGCCGGTCTGCAGATGATCATGATCGGTCACAAAGGCCATCCGGAGACCGTTGGCACGATGGGCCAATTGCCCGATGGTGAAGTCCTGCTGGTTGAAACCGTAGAGGACGTCGCCACGGTTCAGGTCCGCGATCCGGACAAGCTGGCCTTTGTCACCCAGACCACCCTGTCGGTGGATGATACAAAGGACATAATCGCGGCACTCGAGGCTAGGTTCCCCGCGATCGTTGGCCCACATAAGGAAGACATCTGTTACGCCACCACCAACCGGCAGGAGGCGGTCAAGGCCGTTGCACCGAAATCGGACGCTCTGCTGGTCGTCGGTGCGCCGAACTCATCGAACTCGCGTCGTTTGGTCGAGGTCGCCTCGCGCGCCGGATGCAACTATGCCCAGCTTGTGCAGCGCGCCGGTGACATCGACTGGCGCGCGCTGGATGGAATTTCCAGCGTTGCGATCACCGCTGGCGCATCGGCCCCCGAAGTTCTGGTCAATGAGGTGATCGACGGCTTTCGCGCGCATTACGACGTGACCGTCGAGATGGTCGAAACCGCCGTCGAAAACGTCGAATTCAAAGTCCCGCGCGTCTTAAGGCAACCCGCATGAGGGGCGTGCCAAGGGCTCCGCTGATCCTCTCACTGGCAGGCCTTATCCCATTCATCTGGGGCGCACTGACCTACTTGAATGGCGACCTGCAGGACTGGGGCAGACAGACGCTCGGATCACGCTTTGTCGGGCCGTATATTCAGCTGTTTTACGGCTCAGTCATTCTTAGCTTCATGTCCGGTGTCCTTTGGGGGTTCGCCACCAAAACCTCGGGCAGCAAAGCGGCGACATGTTATGTGCTGTCAGTTTTGCCGACCTTGTGGGCGTTCTTCATGACAGGGGGCGGCCCCGTCACAGCGGGCATCAACCTTATGTATGGATTTGCCGGATTGCTGATATTGGACGCCATCTTCGCGTACTGGCGGCTGACGCCCACATGGTGGCTCAGGTTGCGCGTTTTGCTTACCGTTATCGTGCTACTATGCCTTGCCGTAGGAGTTTACCTGTGACCGACCGTAAGACAATCGACGCCTACACCACGCGCGTGGCCGAGTATCTGAGCATTCCCCTGCCCCCCGAACAGATCGAGGCCCGAATGGCCTTTGCCGAAGCTGTTGTGCCCGAGGGCTATGTTCTGGATCTGGGATCAGGCCCTGGCGCAGACAGTTCGTTTTTCATGCGCGAAGGGCTGCGGGTCAGGGCCTTGGATGCGACCCCTGCCTTTGTGGACCACGCGCGCGAAAACGGTGTGGACGCACATCTGGGCACCTTCGAAGACGTGACCGAAGTGGCCACGTATGACGGCATCTATGCCAGCTTTTCCTTGCTGCACGCGCCGCGTGAGGATTTCCCGCGCCATCTGGCAGCCATTCATCGTGCGCTAAAACCAGAGGGCATCTTTTTCCTCGGTCTGAAACTGGGAACCGGAGACCACCGCGACGATCTTGATCGCTATTACACCTATTTCTCACAGACTGAGATCGAAGAGGCGCTGGCCATGGCCGGGTTCACCATCGACCGGATCACAACCGGCATGGGCACAGGCCTGGCCGGATCTTATGACGGCTTTATTCTGGTGATCGCCCATGCCTGAGTTGTTTGCCTATACCGACGGCGCGTGCTCGGGTAATCCAGGCCCCGGTGGCTGGGGCGTGCTTTTGCGCGCAATGGACGGCGACACCGTCCTGAAAGAGCGCGAGTTGAACGGCGGCGAGGCCGAGACCACCAACAACCGAATGGAACTGCTGGCGGCGATCAGTGCGCTTGAAACACTGGAACGCGCTTCGAAAATAACCGTCGTCACCGACAGCGCCTACGTAAAGAACGGCGTGACCGGTTGGATTTTTGGTTGGAAGCGGAACGGCTGGAAGACCTCGAACAAAAAACCCGTCAAGAATGTCGATCTGTGGCAGCGACTGGATGAAGCACAGACCCGCCACGACGTGACGTGGGAGTGGGTCAAGGGCCACGCGGGTCACCCCGAAAACGAAAAGGCTGACGAGCTGGCGCGCGCAGGCATGGCCCCTTTCAAACCCAAAAAGGCGCAGGCGTGAGCGGTCTTGCACTGCTCGATTACGCCTCGGTTCTGGTATTTGCCCTGACAGGTGCCCTTGTTGCCAGCCGGGCGCAGCTGGACCTTGTGGGATTCGCCTTTATCGCCTGCCTGACGGCGGTGGGTGGCGGCACCATCCGCGATCTGCTGTTGAACCGGCACCCGGTGTTCTGGGTCGGACAACCCGACTATATCCTGATCGCCTCAGCGGCGGCGGTGCTGGTGTTTTTCACCGCTCATTTGGTCGAAAGCCGGTATAACTTGCTGGTCTGGCTGGACAGCTTCGCGCTTGCCATCGCAGTTGCAGCAGGAACCGGAGCGGCCCTGTCCATGAACCAGTCCGGAGTGATCGTCGTGCTGATGGGTGTCACGACCGGCTGCCTGGGCGGGCTGATGCGCGACGTGGTTTGCAACGAGGTGCCCTTGGTCCTAAAACAGGGCGAGCTTTATGTCTCTTGCGCGTTCAGCGGCGCGCTGGCCGCTGTGGTGGCAGACCGTCTTGGATTCGATGAACTGGCCACGCTGGCAGCTTGCGCCCTGATTTGCTGGGCCTTGCGGGCAGGGTCTCTGGTGTTCGGATGGCAACTGCCGGTCTACAAAAGCCGCCCGCCACGTCATTAGCGTGACAACAGTCGCGCACCGATCTCTTTGACGAACTTCGCGGCCACCATTGCGGTCATGCCATAGGGGTCCCGATGCGGGTTCAACTCGACAATATCCGCGCCGACCAACTGGCCTTCGAACCGATGGATCAGGTTGATGACCTCACGGGTGCTTAATCCGCCGGGCTCGTGATGCGAAACCCCAGGCGCAAAGGCCGGGTCCAGCGCGTCCAGATCCAATGACAGATATACTGGGCCGTCAAAGCTGATCTCAAGATCTGGCCGCCAGTTTCGCATATCGATCACCTCGACTCCGAACTTGTCGACTTGTTCCTGTTGATGCTTGTTCATGGTACGGATGCCCACCTGTACCAATCGGTTGATCTGGCAAGTTTCCATCACGCGCGCGAACGGGCAGCCGTGGCCCAGCGGGCCGATCTGCTGGCTGTCATAGAGGTCCGGATGCGAGTCGATATGCAGGATGTTCAACCCCTTATACCGTTCGGCATGGGCCTTGATCAGCGGAAACGCCACCGAGTGATCGCCCCCCAGCGACAAAAGCCGTGCGCCGGTTTCGATACGGGCGGCTGCCCCGGCCTCAATCCGGTCGATGGGTTCCTGCCCCACCATCTCGAACACGTCGAGATCGCCGGTATCCTTGAAACGATCCGTCGCGCTCAGATCTGTGCCATCCTCGGCGGTCAGATTGGCGGCACCGGAATGCAGCGCCTCGCGGATACGCCCCGGCGCAAAAGCAGGACCCTGCAGGAAAGACGAGTGCAGATCCAGCGGAACGCCCATCAGGGCAACGTCACCGGGGTTCAGATCATGTGGCATGAGATACCTATTGGGCTATAAGTTCCGGCGATCTGGCCGTTAACCCGCCCAAAGGTCAAGAGGTTAGCGGCGTAGGTAAGTCTGCCAGATCCAGATTACCAGCAGGGCGCCCAGCACCGCGCCGACAAAGCCCGACAGCCAACCCGCCACGGTGATTAACGCCCGCAAAAGGAATCCCCCCACCAGCGCACCAACGATGCCGATCAGCATTGTGGTGGGAATATTCGCCTCGATCCGCATAAGGCGCGTGGCCAGAAATCCTGCAGCGGCGCCAATGACGATCAAGGCAATGACGGGCATGTCACTTCCTCCAGTGCGTCGGCACGATGATCAACGCACCGATGGATGAGATTACGGCGTTCAGGCCCGGTGGGCCAAAACTGATGCCGAACATGATACGCACGAAATAGAACAGAAATGCGCCACCAACACAGATAATGATGGATGGCAGGTATCCGTTGTGCGTAAAGCCCGTCGCCTCGGACAGATAGCCGACGATCCCGGCGATCACGACAGTGCCCATAAGGACCATGAACATGGGGCGCTACTCCGAAGACAAGCGGCTGCCAGCCGGAATGGGCCAGCCCCGCAAAAAGGTTTCCTTATCCTGCGCGCCTTTTCCCGCCCGTTGCAAGCGCAACAGGTCTACGGCGCCCGTACCGCAGGCGACGGTCAGGGCGTCATCCAGAACCTGGCCGGGCATACCCTGCCCTTCGGATATCCGAGACGCCAGCAGCTTGATGCGCGCGCCCTCAAACTCGGTCCAGGCACCGGGAAACGGGGACAGTCCTCGAATCCGCCGGTCGACCTCAACCGCGGGCTGGGACCAGTCGATCCGGGCCTCGGCCTTGTCGATCTTGGCGGCATAGGTGACGCCAACCTCGGGCTGCGGTTCGGGCGTCAGGTTGGGTAAATCACGCAGCGCCTCGACGATCAGGTTCGCACCCATGACCGAGAGGCGGTCGTGCAATTGATCGGTGGTCTCCTCGATGCCGATATCTGTCGCCTCGCGCAACAGAACCGGCCCTGTGTCCAGCCCGGCCTCCATCTGCATGATGCAGATACCGGTCTGGGCATCGCCAGACATGATCGCGCGATGAATCGGGGCGGCCCCGCGCCAGCGCGGCAACAGGCTGGCATGGATGTTCAGACACCCTTGCTTTGGCGCGTCCAGAATGGGTTGCGGCAGGATCAGGCCATAAGCCACCACGACGGCCACATCGGCCTTCAGCGCCTCAAATGCATCTTGTTCCTCGGCCGATTTCAGAGAAACCGGGTGGCGAACTGTCAAACCTAACGATTCAGCCCGGGCATGGACAGGCGTCGGGCGGTCCTTTTTGCCGCGCCCCGCCGGACGCGGTGGCTGACAGTAGACGGCTGCAACCTCATGCCCAGCCTCGATCAATGCATCCAGAACCGGGACTGAAAAGTCGGGTGTACCCATGAAAATGACGCGCATCTTTAACCCTGTTTTTTCGCTTTACGCAGCAGCATGTCCCGTTTGACCTTGCTGAGCCGGTCGAAATACATCCGGCCATTCAGATGATCGATCTGGTGCTGGACGCTGGTGGCCTCGATCCCGACAAAGTCGCGACGATCCACAATCCCCTGTTCGTTCAGGTATTTAACGGTCACAGCGCGCGGGCGTTTCACCTTGGCCGATACACCGGGCAGGTTCGGGCTGGCCTCGTCATGTTCGCGCAGTTCGATCGAGCTGTGCAGGATCTCCGGATTCGCGAGACGCACCGCCTTGCCCCGTTCGGTCGACCCATCGACAACAGCCAGCCGCAGCATGACACCGATCTGGGTCGCGGCGAGACCAACACCGGGCATCGCTTCCATCGTGTCGATCATATCGTCCCAGATGGCGCGGATCTCATCCGTGATCTCGGTAACATCCTCGGCCTTGGTCCGCAGGCGCTGGTCGGGCCATGGCAGGCAGGTGCGGACGGTCATGCGCGGGCCTGTTCGCGTTTCAGTTTCTGCATTTTGCGCGTGATCATCTGGCGTTTCAGCGGCTTGAGGTAATCGATGAAAAGCTTGCCGTTCAAATGGTCGATCTCATGCTGAACACAGGTTGCCCAGAGGCCATCAAAGGTTTCCTGCTGCGCATTTCCATCCCGGTCGATCCAAGCGACATCAACCACTTTGGGACGCGTCACTTCTGCGAATTGCTCGGGGATCGACAGGCAGCCTTCCTCGTAGACATTGGTTTCATCCGATGACGCAATGATCTCGGGGTTGAACATGATCAGTGGGCGCGGCGACTCACCCTCTTCCTTTACGCAGTCCAACACGATCAGCCGGTCAAGCACACCGATTTGGGGCGCGGCAAGGCCAATGCCCGGGGCATCGTACATCGTCTCCAGCATGTCGTCGGCCAGCTTGCGCAGCTCGTCGCTGATGTCGGCCACAGGCGCACAGACCTTTTTCAGGCGGGGATCGGGATGGATCAGAATATTGCGTTTCATGGGGTTGATTTAGGGCATCCCGTCCCGCGCCGCAACGCCCCCCTTGCGCCCGCCGGAATAGTGGCTAGCTTTCGATCCGACAGATGGAGCAGACATGACTTTCAACGACCTGATCGACCGCCGCGGAACCAATAGTTCAAAATGGGACAAGATGGAGCAGCTCTACGGCGTTTCGCCAAAAGACGGGCTGGCCATGTGGACGGCAGATTCTGACTATCCAACCGCGCCCTGCGTCATCGATACCGTCCGCAAAGCAGCCGATCACGGTGTGTTCGGCTATTCTTGGCTGCACCCGCATTACCTGGGGTCTGTCCAGTGGTGGATGAAAAACCGCCACAACTGGGACATCGACACAGATTGGGTCCTGACCTCGCAAGGCTTGGGCAATGCAATCGCTCTGTGCCTGGACGTCTGGACGGAACCTGACGACGGCGTGGTGATTTTTACACCCGTTTACCATGAGTTCGCGCACAAGGTGAACAAAACCGGTCGCCGCGTCGTTGAGTGCCCGTTGGTTCGACAAGGTGATACTTACGGCATTGACCTGGACGATGCGCAGGAACGTCTGGACGGGTCGGAAAAGATGCTGCTGTGGTGTTCGCCCCAGAACCCGTCGGGTCGGGTCTGGACACCGGATGAGTTGCGCGCCGTGGCTACCTTTGCAGAGCGCAACGGGCTGATCCTGATCTCGGATGAGATTCATCACGATCTGGTTTATCCCGGAAACACGTTTGTGCCGATGGATGTGGCTGCTCCGGACGCGCGTTCCTGGACCGTGACCCTGACGGCGGCATCCAAGACGTTTAACATCGCGGGGCAGCGGACGGGGAACATGATCATTCCCGATCCCAAGCTGCGCGCGGCGATGCGGCACCGCATTCATACGCTGGATTATGACCCCAGCGCGCTTGGCGTGGCCATGATCACCGCCGCCTATTCGCCCGAGGGCGCTGCATGGGTCGACGAACAGATCGCGCATCTTTCCGGCAACCGCGCCGTCTTTGATGCGGCCATCGCCGAAATCCCCGGCCTGTGGTCCATGCCATTGCAAGCCACTTATCTGGCCTGGGTCGATTTTTCAGGTACTGGGATGAATCACGACGAGTTTGTCCGCCGCCTGCGCGAGGATGCAAAGATCGCTACATCCTCTGGTCCCGGATTTGGCATAGGTGGTGAGACGTTCGAACGGTTCAATCTGGCCACCCAACGCGAACGGGTTGAAGACGCGTGCACGCGGCTGAAGCTGGCGTTTGCCGATCTACAGTAAGCTGTGCGTCGGTTTGCCCTCATAACGCTGCTTATCCTTGTGGCGGGCGCGGCGTGGTTTGGCTGGCACCGTTTCGGTCCACGCCCTCCCGCGCCGCCTATGGCGCCGCAAGCCGCATGGATCGACCACATTTTGATCGAAAAGTCCGCTCGTCGTCTGACTGCAACTCAAAACGGCGCGGTTGTGTTGCAAGCGGATATTGCGCTGGGATTCGCACCCGATGGCGACAAGCAGCAAGAGGGAGACGGCAAGACACCTGTGGGAATTTTCAGGATCGACCGTCGCAACCCGCAGAGCGCATTTCACCTGTCACTCGGGATTGATTATCCGCAGCCGCAGGACATCGAGCGCGCCAATCGTCAGGGCGTTGACCCTGGCGGCGACATCTTTATTCACGGGCAACCAAATGGCGTCACCGGTTTTACGCTGCCCGGTGACTGGACCGCAGGCTGCATTGCCTTGTCGAATGCAGAAATGGAGCGCCTTTGGAGCCTAACCCCTGACGGCGCAGTGGTTGAAATCCGCCCCTAGTCCTTATTCCCCAACAGCGCGATCGGCGCGCCCGGCGCGCGATAAAAGTCGAGCGGCGCCTTGTCAGCGGCAGCGGTGCTACGCTTGAATTCATAGCGCATTTCACCCGCCTCTTCCTCATCCGCGATGATGAGGCACTGATACAGGTGATTGGCCCCATCATAGATGTCGACAAGCCCACGCAGTTGCGGCGTGGTTTCTGCCTCGACCGTAAAGCCATCCTTCCACAATCTCAGTATTTTGTAGGTATTGTCGCTGATTTGAACACGCAGGCGGCTGGTTTTCTTCAGCCCCGCGATTCGCGCCGCATCCAGTTCGGCCGTTATTTCCTTTGAAATATATGTCGTCATAAAACCTTCCCCCGGCAATGACTTATATTGTGAAGCCCTTATCGTAAAAATCCAATGAACGAGAGCGCTCGGATTTAAATTTGTTGCACAGAAATCCCAAGCTAACTGTGCATGTGCGCAGGCAACGTGCGCGCGCGCTCGCGTAGGAACCGCGCCTACGACCCATTATGTTTGGCCAAATCGCTATTCGGAGGACGAAAGATGGGCCTTTTGGTCGACGGCAAATGGCACGACACCTGGTATGACACCAAATCCACGGGCGGCGCCTTCAAACGCAGCGCTGCACAGTTTCGCAATTGGATGACAGCCGACGGCAGTGCCGGGCCTTCGGGTAAAGGCGGGTTCAAAGCCGAGTCCGGCCGTTATCACCTATATGTCAGCCATGCCTGCCCATGGGCACACCGCACCCTGATCTTTCGCAAGTTGAAAGGGCTGAGCGATCACATCTCGGTTTCCGTCGTACATCCCGACATGCTGGATCAGGGTTGGACTCTTGAGCCTGACGACCATGGCGCAACAGGTGACACTCTGTATGGGTTGAGCCATGCCCATCAGATCTATACCAAAGCCGATCCCTCCTATTCCGGTCGAGTCACCGTGCCGATCCTGTGGGATAAAGAGCAGGAGACGATAGTCTCGAACGAAAGCTCTGAAATCATTCGTATGTTCAACTCGGCCTTTGACGGAATCACCGGCAACACCGATGATTACTGGCCCGAGGCGATGCGCGATGAGATCGAAGAGGTGAATGAGCGCATCTATTCCAACGTCAACAATGGCGTCTACAAATCCGGCTTTGCCACCAGCCAGCAAGCCTATGACGATGCGGTGAACCCGCTGTTCGAAACCCTGGATTGGCTCGAAGACCGGCTGGCCTCGAACCGTTACCTGATGGGCAACCGCATTACCGAGGCCGACTGGAGGCTGTTCACAACGCTGATCCGCTTCGATCCGGTCTATCACCTGCATTTCAAATGCAACCGGCGGCGTTTGATCGACTACCCGAACCTGTGGGCATTCACCCGTGAGCTTTACCAGTGGCCGGGCGTCGCATCGACTGTGAACATGCATCACATCGTGCGCCACTATCACTACAGCCACGACAGCATCAATCCGCATCGCATCATCCCGACGAACCCGGTGCTGGATTACATGGCGGCGCACGGACGCGGTCAGCGACCCGCTGCGTAATGTTCGACCATCGCCGCCAGATCCTCTGGCGGCGTACCGCTTTGCACATAAGCGCAGGCATTCGGGCTGTGGGCAAAAATCGACCCGTCCGAAAAGAACGTGGTATTGGTGACAAAGATCACCCGCGCTTTCGGGCGGCGATAGCTGGCGAAATCGGCCACGGCCAGTGCGCTGCCGGTTTCCAGAACAAGATCCAGCACAATGATATCGAAATCCGTGCCATAAAGCGCAAGAATCGCCGCCTCTTGCCCGGCAACAAGCGTCACCTCGGCACCTTGCCTCTCCAGATGCCTTTTCCAGACCCGACCAAGGTCGGGGTTACTCTCAACAATCAGTACTTTCATTTGCAACAACCTCGGCACTTGATAGAATGACTGGTGCCGACCCCCGTGGTTTGTGATCACGCTTATTCCTTAACAAAGTGTTAACAACGCCGATCAACCGGGCTGCTCACGCGGATTTGCTTGTGCAAACGGCAAAAATCCGCTTGAAGCGGGCCTAAACAGGCAATTCCGGCGAGAACCCCGATGGCAAGCCACAAACAAGACTTGAACCCACGCGCCTCCCGTGACCACGGAGGTGGGTTGGACGGCGCAATCGCCCAATATGGCGGTGCGCGTGAGGACTGGATGGATCTGTCCACCGGTATCAATCCTCACCCGTACGCTGTGTCGGGCCTGACCTCGTCGGATTGGGCGGCGTTGCCCGATCACGGTGCTTTCGAACGGCTGTCCATCGCCGCGCGCCGTTTCTGGTCCGTACCGGGCAGCGCCGCAATATTGCCCGCACCCGGCGCATCAGCAGTTATCGCCCGAATCCCCGCTCTTGCAGCGACTGGACGCGTGCAAATCACTGCGCCCACGTACAACGAACATGCGGCCGCCTTTTCAGCGCAGGGTTGGAACGTACAGTCAGACGGACCAGCCGAAGCCCGCGTTATCGTGCACCCCAACAACCCGGATGGGCGCATCTGGAATGCCGCTGACGTGGATGCACCGTTGACCGTAATTGACGAAAGCTTTTGCGATGTCTGTCCTGATGCCTCATTGATCAAAATGGCTGAACGGCCCGGAGTGCTCGTACTCAAGAGTTTCGGCAAATTCTGGGGGCTGGCCGGGCTACGGCTGGGGTTTGCGATCGGTCAACCTGATCTAATCTCGCGGCTGAACGATCTAACCGGGCCATGGTCGGTCTCCGGCCCCGCGCTGCGGATCGGCGAACAGGCGTTGCGAGATACCGAATGGGCCGTTGCCACGCGTCAGAAGCTAAGCCAAGCGACTGATCGGCTTGATCGGATCGTCACAGCCAAAGGCGCTTCGCTGGTCGGTGGAACCACCCTGTTCCGCCTTTACGAGGTCGACAACGCAGCGGCATGGCAAGACAAGCTGGCCCGCAACCATATCTGGAGCCGCGTCTTCCCCTATTCGCAAACCTATCTGCGCCTCGGCCTTCCCTCGTCTGACGGCTGGGATCGGCTGGAGGCCGCGCTGTGAGCACCGCTTTCCTTCTGGTCTGCGCCATGTGTCTGGACGCAGCCTTGGGAGAGCCCGACTGGCTATGGTCACGCATCCGCCATCCGGCGGTAGTGATCGGCAAAGTCATCGGCTGCCTGGACAAGCGACTGAATCAGGGTACGCACCGGCGGCTGAAAGGAGCTGCGGTTGTGGTTCTGCTGGTCGTCGGAGCGTTGGTTTTAGGCCGCGCACTCTCTTTGCTTGGGCCGGTGGTCGAGGGCATTATCTGCGCAATCCTCTTGGCTCAGAAATCGCTGGTATCTCATGTCCGCGACGTGGGCGAAGGGTTGCGGGCCTCATTGCAAGAGGGCCGCGCCAAAGTGGCCATGATCGTTTCACGCGACACGCGGGACATGACCGAAGCGCAGGTCGCCCGATCCGCCATCGAGAGCGCGGCGGAAAACCTCAGCGACGGCGTCATCGCGCCTGCATTCTGGTTCCTGATCGCTGGCCTGCCCGGGCTGCTGATCTACAAGGCGGTCAACACCGCCGACAGCATGATCGGGTACCGCAACGAAAAATACCGCGAGTTCGGTTGGGCCGCAGCCCGTCTGGACGACGTGCTGAACCTGATCCCTGCCCGATTGACCTGTGTGATGATTGTCGCCCTGTCTGGCCAGTGGGAGCGCTGGTCCGAGATGGTCGCAGATGCGCGCCGCCATATCTCACCCAATGCCGGGTGGCCCGAGGCTGCAATGGCGCGCGCGTTGAACGTCGCCCTCGCTGGGCCGCGCAGTTATGACGGGCAGATCCGCGATCTGGCCTGGGTCAACGGCAAAGCCCCGCGCGAAATCGGCGCGTCAGAAGTTTTCCGCGCATGCGATATGCTGTGGAAGGTTTGGGGGCTTGCGTTGGGCCTCGTGTCGGTGTGGGTTGGGGCAAGTTTCATTTTCTGACGGACCCGATCATGCGCATTCTCTCCGGCATCGTTGCCGCCGCCCTTTTTGCCTCTCCCGCTCTGGCCCAATGCGGCGGCGGGTTCAATTCCTTCGTGAAGGGCCTCAAGGCCGAAGCGATTGAACAAGGATTTGACAAATCCACGGTAGATAGCTTTTTCAAGGGCGTTCAGCAGGACGGTGCAGTGCTCAAGGCTGACAGGGCGCAAGGGGTGTTCCAGAAACCTTTTGTCGACTTTTCGCGTCGCCTGATCTCGCAAAACCGCATTGATCGCGGGCAGGCCATGTCTCGAAAATACGACGCCGTGTTTGACCGGATCGAGCAGGAATACGGCGTGTCGCGCGGTGTCCTGCTGGCCTTCTGGGCGTTTGAGACGGACTACGGCGCGGTGCAAGGCGATTTCAACACCCGCAACGCGCTGGTAACACTGGCCCATGACTGCCGCCGTCCCGAGCTGTTCCGGCCACAGGTTTTTGCAGCAATCGAGCTGTACGATCAGGGCAATTTCGATCCCGCCCGCACAACCGGTGCCTGGGCAGGAGAGATCGGGATGGTGCAAATGCTGCCCCGTGACATTCTTGAAAATGGCGTAGACGGGGATGGCGACGGTACGGTGTCGCTGAAAACCTCGGCGCCGGACGCTCTGATGTCCGGGGCCAAGATGTTGTCGCATCTGGGCTGGAGACCGGGTGAGCCATGGTTGCAAGAAGTGACAGTCCCCGCGCAGATGGACTGGTCGCTGTCGGGCCCCGGCAAACCGCGCCCGGTGTCAGAATGGAAAGCAATGGGCGTTCAGGCGCGCGGCGGATCATTGAGTGACTTGCCCGCCTCTCTGATCTTGCCCCAAGGCCATCAAGGCCCTGCATTTCTGGCCTATCCAAACTTCGACGTCTATTTCGAATGGAACCAGAGCTTTGTCTACGTCCTGACCGCCGCCTATTTTGGAACAAGACTTGAAGGCGCACAGATCTATGACGCAGGCAACACAGCGCAGGCGCTTTCGGGGGCTCAGATGAAGCAACTGCAAAGCAAGCTACAGGCGCGTGGCCACGATGTGGGCAAAATCGACGGGATTCTGGGGGCTGGAACGCGCGCTGCGGTTCAATCTGAACAAGCGCGCTTGGGACTGCCCGCAGATGCATGGCCGACTGTGGACCTGCTGAACCAATTATAGGGCCTACTCAAACGCTTCGATCGGCACCCTATGGTGCCGGTTGCGGCAATTGCAGCCGTGCCGATTGCAGAAAGCGTGAGATCTCCAGTCCGAGGCTGGCCTCAATTGAAATCTGAAGGTTCGTATTCTTCTTGAACTCGGCCTCAAGCTTTGAAAACTGCCAAACGAGGATGCGCGTCTCGCGGGTGGTCACAACCGTCACCGGGGCCGTGAACGTGGTGTGGTCGCTCAGAAATGCTGTTCCGCCCAGAAACCGGTCACTTCCCAGCTGGTCCACGTTTGATCCGTTCATCTCAACTCTGGCAGCGCCCTCAACGATGAGCGAAAGCTGAGTAACCTTGGCGCCTTGTGTAAGCAGGCTGGTCCCCGATGGAACGGTCTCATACGTGCCCATCCGAAGGAGCTTGAACGCCTCTTGTTCCGTAAAGTTGCGAAGCGCGGTTTCATAAAGATGCCGCTCTTCATGCGTGAAAGGCACAGGGCGGCGTTCCAGCATTATTCGAATAATCCAGTAGATATTGATTGCGGTGAAAAACAGATTCCACCCAATGGGCGCCCAAAGCGGCGCGCTTTGCAGGTAATAGTAAGGCAGCAGCAAACAGGCGCCGATGACGGACAGGACACGCAGCCAGAAAATGTCTTTTGCTGAATAGGACAAAAGATAGAAAATGTTCGCCGTATTGACCAACACGTCCAAGCCTAACATACCGTCACCTCGTTTCTGCGCGGATGTTGAACACCGTAAATGACTGCAGGCAAAGAGCAACGTGGGAGGTGAAAACCCGACAGCTGCCCGGAAACGGACGCCGAACCCCTAATGCTCTGATGTTGAACCGTGGGTCTGTTACTCGGGTCGCACCGGATACCGATCGCCCTTTTCGTCGATCAGGATCAACCGTTCACCGCTGCGGACATAGAGATCGCAGCGGCTGAAACCGTTACGATACTGGATACACACGCTGCCGTCGTCGGCGATAGAGAACGTGCCGTAGGCTGTGCCACCGCCGTTGATTGCCGAATAGGTATAGGAATAGGCACCACCCGCCGAGAACCGGGACTGTCCGTCATCATAGAAGGTCAACGTCTGCCCTTCCAAAGCGGCCAGTTCCTGTTGGTTCAAGGGCACATCACCGGGCTTGGTAGCCCACTCAGCCGCCCAAAGCGGTGTCGCGACAAAGGTCGACAAAATCAGGAACAATCGGGTCATGCGCCCACCATAGCCTGCCTCAGTGCCAAACCGTCATAACGTTGCGGTGAGCGGTCAGGCGACCATCTGTTCGGCCTTCTTCAGGTCGACCGAAACCAACTGACTGACGCCCTGTTCCTGCATGGTGACACCAAACAGACGGTCCATTCGCGCCATCGTCACCGCGTGGTGGGTGATGATCAGGAACCGCGTGTCTGTCTGGCGGCACATTTCGTCCAGCAGGTCGCAGAAACGGGTGACGTTGGCGTCATCCAGCGGCGCGTCGACCTCGTCCAGCACGCAGATCGGCGCGGGGTTGGCGAGGAATACGCCGAAGATCAACGCCGTCGCGGTCAGGGTCTGTTCCCCGCCTGAAAGCAGGCTGAGTGTCGAGAGCTTCTTGCCCGGCGGTTGGCACATGATCTCAAGCCCGGCATCCAGCGGATCGTCGCTTTCCACCATGACCAGATTGGCCTCACCACCGCCGAACAAGTGCTTGAACAGCATGGCGAAGTTCGAGTTCACTTGCTCGAACGCAGTCAACAGGCGTTCGCGCCCTTCACGGTTGAGGCTGGCTATACCGCTGCGCAAGGCCTTGATCGCCTCTTCCAGATCGGCTTTCTCGCTGTTCAGCGTGTCAAATTCTTCCTGAACTTCCTTGGCGTCTTCCTCGGCCCGCAGGTTCACCGCCCCCATCGCATCGCGCTGACGCTTGTGCCGGTTTACTTCTGCCTCCAGTGCGTCTGCCGCCGGCATCTGATCCGGGTTCACGTCCAACTGGTTGAGCAACTGGTTCGGGGTCAGCTGCTGATCCTCAGCGATACGTTCCGCCGCCGCAACAACGCTTTCCTTGGCGGCGTCGCAACGTGCCTCGGCGGCCGCGCGGGTTTCACGGGCTTCCGACGCCATACGTTCGGCTTCACGTTCGGCCAGCACGACCTCACGCTGCTGAGTTTCGGCCTCCGATAGCTTGTCAGCAGCCTCGGCCCGGCGGGCTTCGGCCACTTCGATCAACTCATTCAGTTCTTCGCGTGCCTCGGCGATTTCACCGGGCGCCGCCATCGCCTCGGACAGCTCCTTCTCCGAGCTTTCCTTGCGTTCGGCCAGTTCGGAGATACGTTTCTCAGCTGTCTCCAACCGATGTCGCCAACCGCTCAGGTCCTTTGTCACCTCTTGCGTGCGCCGGGTGCGCGCCTCGCCCTCGCGGCGCAGCTCATCATGGGTCGAACGATGGGTCAGCATCGTGATCCGCGCCGCCTCGACCGTCTGTTTGATGTCCTCGACCTGCGCGCGGGCGCTGTCGAGATCGCCTAACTCGGTCAAAGCACCCTCAGCCTCGCGCAGTTGGGCGCGGGCCGACATGGCGTCTTCCTTGTGGCGATCAACCGCCAGGGTCAATGTCTCAAGCTTACCTTGCGCCAAGTTGCGATCAGCTTCGGCGCGGCTGAGTTGACGTGCAGTTTCAGCCATACGCTGATCGGCTGCGCGACGTGCTTCGCGCGCGCGGCGGTCTGCTTCGGTCACGTCAGCCAGTTGCTGCGAAAGGGCTTCATGGGCCGCGCGGGCGCCTTCGGCCTGCGCCTCCGTTCGGGTCAGCTCTTGCTTCAGCGCCTCCAGCTTGTTGAGCTGCTCCAGCCGCAGGGCCGCAGCGCTTGGCGCATCCTCAGCCCAGGCACGGAAACCGTCCCAACGCCACAGATCGCCCGAACGAGACACCAACCGCTGCCCCGGCTTTAGCGAGGCTTGCAATCGCGCGCCCTGATCCGCGTCGATCAAACCGATCTGAGCAATCCGACGGCTTAGCCGGTCCGGGCCAGAAACATGCAGCGCCAGCGGCTCAACCCCGTCTGGCAGCGGCTGATCGGCGTCATAACCTGCAACCTGCACCCAGCCGGACGGGCCGTCACCCTCGACCAGAGGCGCTCGCAGATCATCGGCCAAAGCCGCGCCCAGCGCCTTTTCATAGCCCGGCTCAACACGCAGCAGGTCCAGCACCTGACCACCTTCGGCCGTATCCCGTTCAACCAGTTTGGCCAAAGCGGATGTCTCGGCACGGATGGCCCCCAACTCCCCTTCGGCCTCGGATCGCTGAGCCCGCGCCTCGGCTTCGCGAGCTTGCGTGTCGTTGCGCAGTTCGTCGGCTGCGGCCAGAGCTTCCTCTGCCGCCTCAGCTGCCTCGCGGGCTTCTTCCTCACCCTCTTGCGCCGTTTCAAACGCTTCGCTGGCGCGAGTCAGCGCATCGCGCGCCTCGTTCACAGCGGCACGGGCTTTGTCTTCCTCGCCCTCGGACCTTGCCAGCGTTTTGCGGCTGTCCTCGACCAAGCGTTGCGCCGATTGGTGGCGCGCCACCAAACGGGCCATATCCTCGGTTTCCTGCGACAGATGATCTTCGCGGTCCTGCAGTACGGATGCGGCCTCGCGGGCGATTTCCGCGGCCTCAGCGACTTTGTCGTCATACCCTTCGGCGGCTTTGGCCAGCTCGCGGGCTTCCCATTCCAGACGCTCAATCATCTCGCCCGCGTCCCGGTTCAGGCCGGCTTCACGATCGATGTCGTTGCCCAGTTGCTGGATGCGGTTGGTGAGCGTCTCGATGGTCTGGCGCGCGCGGGTATCCTGATCAGCAAGTTGATCGCGTTGCACCTGCTGCCGTTGAAGGACAGCAGCTGCAATGGCCTCTTCTTCGCGCAGGGGTGGCAGAGTTTCTTCGATCTCAGCCCGTTTCGCGCTGGCAGCGCGGGCTTCGGCCTCGGCCCGGGAGGCTTCGGTGATCCGCTCACGCAGGATGTCTTCGGCCTGCTGGCGGGCCATGTCAGCCTCTTTCCAGCGGCGATACAACAGCATGCCCTCGGCCTGCCTTAGCTGCTCGCCAATCTCACGGTACCGCGCCGCTTGACGGGCTTGACGGGCAAGTTGCGCCAGTTGCGTACCCAGCTGCTCTAACACGTCATCAACGCGGGTCAGGTTGGCCTCGGTACCCTTTAGCTTTAACTCGGCCTCATGGCGGCGCTGATAGAGGCCCGAGATCCCGGCGGCCTCTTCCAGTATACGACGACGGGCGCGGGGTTTGGCGTTGATCAGCTCGGCAATGCGGTTCTGCCCCACCAGCGCCGGCGAATGCGCCCCGGTCGAGGCATCCGCGAACAGCATCTGCACGTCACGCGCCCGAACGTCCTTGCCGTTTGTTTTATACGCGCTGCCCACGTCGCGTGTGATACGGCGCACAATTTCCAACTGATCGCTGTCATTGAAACCCGAAGGTGCCAAACGTTCTGAGTTATCCATGGTCAGGACAACTTCGGCGAAGTTGCGCGCCGGACGTGTCGCGGCACCCGCAAAGATCACATCCTCCATGGCGCCGCCGCGCATGGATTTCGGGCGGTTTTCGCCCATCACCCAACGCAGAGCTTCCAGAAGGTTGGACTTGCCGCAGCCATTCGGACCCACCACACCGGTCAACCCATCCGCAATGATCAGATCGGTTGGATCAACAAAGCTTTTGAAGCCGGTCAGTTTAAGTTTGCTAAAACGCAAAGGCTGCTATCCGTGATTCCTATGTCTGGAAGTCTGCGCAACCCGTAGGGGGTGAGTCAACGCAGTTACGCAGGATATGGGAATTCGCGCCAAGTTATCCACAACATCTTGCCGAAATGCGCAAGAAAGCGCGTATTTCAGTACGGCGTACACTCAAAAACCTGATAGCTGGTGTCGCCACCGACATTCTCGAACAAACCAAAATCGATACACTCATAGTTTGGTGTCGAGACGGATGTAAGCAACAGCCGTTCACCCGAAGCGCGGTCACAACCCAAAACGCCAACCGTCACCGCAGCATCGCCCAGAACATCCAAGATGGGACAACCCGACACTTGCGCCATCGCCAGCGCAGCCCGATCCCGGATGGGCCCGAGACGCGGGGCGTATTGCATGTTGATGCGAACGGCCTCAGCCAGTTCCCCTTTTATGCGAACATCAAAGATGCTGCCATTCACCGCCACGCGGGTCCCGGGCAGATCACGGAAATGGGGAGTGCCGGCCGAACAAGCGGCCAGTACCAGGAGGAACAGATAACGGATCATGCCTCAACCTTTGCGTCGGTAAGGTTAACAAAACCTTTCCAATGTTCAGGCGCGCAATACTTCCCCCAACCTCCGTACACCCTCACGGATCGCGTTCTCATCCGAGTTCGAAAAGCTCAGCCGGATGGTGTTGGCCCCTGTACCGTCCGGGAAAAAGGCCTTGCCCGGAACGAAGGCGACTTTGGCGGTTTCCAGCGCGCGGGCCAGCAGATCGGCCCCGTCCATGCCAACCGGCAGCGTCACCCAAATGAACATGCCCCCCTCGGGCTTGGTCCACTGCACGCCCTCGGGCATATGGTCCTGCAGCGCCTGCAACATGGCGTCCCGACGCGCTCCATAGACGCGGCGCAACATCGGGATATGCGTATCAAAACAGGCCCGGGCGACCTGATCTATGGCCATCTGGTTGATCGTCGCTGAGTGCAAATCGGCTGCCTGTTTCATCAGCACAAGCTGAGAAATCACTGGCTTTGACGCCACAACCCATCCAACCCGCAAACCAGGCGACAGGGTTTTCGAGAAGCTGCCGCAATAAACCGTGCGGCAATCTTCGATCGATCCTTTCCGCGCCAGTTCCAATGCCAGAATCGGGGGAATGGCGTCTCCGTCGTAACGCAAAGCCTGATATGCCCCGTCCTCAATCACCGCACAGTTCAGATCGTCGGCCAGATCCAGAAGTGCCTCCCTGCCACGAATATCCACGGTCTCGCCGGTTGGGTTCGCGAAATCCGGTGAAAGATAGGCAAACTTTACCGCACCCGTGCCAGCCGCCGCCTTGTATTCTGCTGCCCCTCGGTTGCCATTGATGCTGAGGCGGTCAAAGCGTGGCTCGTAAGCATTGAATGCGGACAAAGCGCCTAGATATGTCGGCCAGCCAACCAGTGCGGTATCGCCCGGAGAAAGATAGAGCTTGCCCAGATAGTCCAGAGCCTGCTGTGAGCCCGACGTGATCAGGATGTTATCGAGCCCACAGTCGACACCGATCTCACGCATATGATCCACAAGCCACTCCCGCAGTGGCACATAACCTTCACTGACGGAATACTGCAGGGCCTGCGCTTGCTGTTCTGGCCCCAAGGCGGCCTGAAACGCCTCGGCAAACCCATCGGCAGGAAACAATGCGGGATCAGGGATACCACCTGCAAATGAGATTATGCCAGGCTGATCCAGCAATTTCAGCAATTCACGTATCTCGGACGCCTTCATCCGGGACGCGCGCGTGGCAAACAATTCGTGCGTAGACATGAGGCTCCTCCCGTCTCAATCGCGGTCAGCCTAAACCGCCCGACAATAAAGTCAATAATCCTGACCTAAATTATCGACCACAGCAATTTGGTCTCCTTGAACCACCCGGCAATCCATGGTCATATGATTTGACCAATTTGCAGAACGACACCCTCATGCCCTTTCAAAAAGTCCAGACCGAAAAGCTTTCGATCGCGGTTGTACGACAGATCGAACTGCTGATCCTTCGAGGCATTTTGCGCCCCGGAGAACGCCTGCCGGCCGAGCGGGAACTGGCCGAACGGCTGGGCGTATCCCGACCCTCCCTGCGCGAAGCGATCTCGATCCTTCAGAACCAGGGCTTACTGACGGCCAAGGCAGGATCCGGCATCTATGTGGCCGAGGTATTGGGGTCGGCTTTTTCCCCCGCTCTGATCCAGCTGTTCGGCAGTCATGATGAGGCAGTGTTCGACTACCTCTCGTTCCGGCGCGACATGGAGGGTCTGGCGGCGGAACGCGCCGCGCGGCTGGGGTCAGAGAGCGATCTGAAGGTGGTTCAGACGATCTTTGACAAAATGGAAGCAGCCCATACGCGTAACGCGGCCGAAGACGAGGCACATCTGGACGCGCAATTTCACATGGCAATCATCGAGGCCAGCCACAACGTGGTCATGCTGCACATGATGCGATCCATGTTCGATCTGCTGCGGCAGGGCGTATTCTACAATCGTCAGATGATGTTCCAGCAACGGACAACGCGCGAGGCCATATTGGATCAACATCGCGCCATCAACACCGCGCTTCAGGCGCGCGACCCCGCTGCGGCCAGACAGGCTGTCGAGGATCACCTGAACTTTGTTGAAAGCTGCATGGCCGATCAGCAGAAAGCGGCGAAAAACGAAGAAATCGCCCAACAGCGATTGCAGCATGAGGCTGGCACGCCCTAACTGTCAGCGCTAAAGCTGTTGCCCTTTTACGCGCCGCTTCATCTCTTCGTAGTCGTCTTGAGTCAGGCTTGAACCGCGAAAGTTCTTTTCCAATCTACGGCGCTTCCAGCGCCGGGGCCATTTCAGGTCGTCCAAGGTGGTGAAGGCGTAGATTTCGCCGCGCACATGAACTTTGCGCATTCCCATCTGCGCGGCCATGAAATCCAGGCATTGTTCGGAAAAGAAACTGATATGCTGGCCAGTTTCAAAGGCCCAATACCACCAATCAAGCCCCGGAACGTTTTCGGGATCGAAGCACGTGGCCGAGAAAAACAAGGTATCAAACCCGAACTGGGTTCGAGCTTTTTTGATGTGTGACAACGGGTCCGGCAAGTGTTCCAGAACTTCAAAGGCAGTGGCTACGGCATATTTGCCGTCGTCTGCTTCAAACCCACGCGCCAGCAAGTTTTCGGCGAATGGGTCGGACCAATAGAAATCTATCCCAACATCCCTTAGCCCCCGCACAAGTAGGCCGTACCCCCCGCCAAGGTCGACACCGCGCAAACCGGCCAGGCCATTGGCCCTGAGGGTCGCGGAAACGGTCTGGATGTTTCCAAGATTACGCGCGACAATCCCTGTGTCGGTCAAAGCAATCGCGTCGCTGTACGCTTCCTCAAGCCAGTCCGGACCATCCACCCAGATGTACCCACAGCTTTCGTCCAGATAGTATCTGGCGGCGTGACGCCCGATAACGTTCGCTTCGAAAAGGAATGTTCCGGATTGCCCGGTGAGCGGCGAGTTGGGCATCAGTAGTTGCTCCGGTCAGGATAGCGGAGAGCTCCCGCGTGGTTGCTGTCCGCCAAGACATAATCATCAGAGTTGGCCATGCACACACACCAGAAACCGATCAGGCGCGCCGATGTAAACCCTGTCAGGACCTCACACGTGGTCCGGACAATGTCAAATGCCGAGCTCCTTGATAGGAGCTGCAGCTGACAAATTAACAATTTGTTTTCGGCGGTCAGGTCGGAGCAGTTCGATATGGAGCCACAAACTGTGCGTTTTCATGACCTCTTATCCAGGTTTGGCGCAATCAGAGATCCGAATGAACGCTAGCCAATAATCATGGCTCGGCACGAATTGAGAAAGACCCAATTAATCCAAATCGATGCCTTGAAGGATCAGTCCATCCGACCGAGAGGAGCGCATTTTGAACTGTCAAAGCAGGTGGTACGCCCCTTGCCCCGAACACATTGTGCATTAGCCCAGTAGGCTTTGTGGAATTCGCTGCCCGCTTCCGGGACCCAAATGTTCGGTTGGGGCAGTAATCAACAGGCCCGGATCAATGAACAGCCTCTTGTTTTTTGCGCGCATCGCGCTGTGTAGCATGACGTGTTCGCAAGTGATCCGCCCGGCGTTATCGCGTGATGTGTACTCCACGGATTTCAACGCATCCGTCTTGTAGAGCCCAAGCCCGCCAAAGGCGCTATCGACCTCGATTAACGGGGCATCAATTGGCACGTCGTATTGCCGGTCGTAGATCATTCTTTGCAACCTCCGTTTTCTCCAGAAGCTGCGCAGAATTGGTGGGAGCTTTTTCGCCCTGATCAGTTGCCAGACATCAGTTTCACACCAGCCCGCACACCTTAGCGCGTAAAGATCGTAATAGGCCGGGCGCGGATTGCCAAAAACAGCGTCCCAGTGTGGGGATTGGCGCGAGGCGGCATGCAGAACCTGCGCCGGGTCCAAGCCAGTGTTGGGACCATCCATATCGAGGATCAAGGTCAGCGGATACACCGGCCCGCTTGCAAATACTTGCTTCAGCAGGGCATTTCTGGCTGCGGTTATACGGTCCACCCGTTCTGCGTAGCGGTCCGCCAACCCCTCCAGAACCAATATCTCTACATCTGAATGTTCTTCAGCAAATCGGGCGAGAACTCCGTCTGTGTCGTCCGTGTTGTCATTTGTCGCAATGATGACACGGCTGCCTTCTAGGTGCTGCCTCAGACTTTCGATACGAGCCAGCGTTGCGCGCAGCGCGTCGCCACCATTGCGGACGGTTCCAAGGATATTCATCTGATCACCAATCGGCAGAGAAACGGGGCCGCCAGAAACACTTTGACCCGAAAGCAAGCTTCCGGGTCAAAAAAGTGCATTGGCCATGCAGGTCAGTGCAGTTTGTCACCGACATCTGCAATTGCAGCATCGATTAGCTTGTTCGCTTGCGCCGCTGTCATCTGCTTGGCCAAGACCGCGTTGGCAGCCGAAACCGCAACGGTGATCGCCTGATCACGGACTTCTTTGACAGCCGAAGCTTCTGCCGAAGCGATCTGGTCCTGAGCCGCAGCCAGACGGCGGGCGATGGATTTCTCCAGATCGGCCTTTGCCTGTTCTGCTGCCAGCACAGCATCTTCTTTCGCGGCCGCTACGATGGCGTCCGCCTGGCCTTGAACTTCACGCTGCTTGCGCTCGTACGAGGCCAGCAGGCTGCGCGCTTCTTCGTGCAGGGCGCGGGCTTCGTCCAGTTCGGACTTGATGCCCTCGGCACGGTTGTCCAGCGCGCCACCGATCATCGACGGCACCTTGAAATAAAACAGGACCGCAATGAAGACGATGAAGCCCAGGAAGACCACAAAGTCGGTGTTGGCCAGCGAGAAGAACGGGCCTTTGGCTGCAAAGGCCGGGCTGGCTGCGCCGAATGTCAGGATAAGGGCAAGAGTGTTCCGCATGTCACTTATCCTTTCATCCGCGTGTCAACGGCGCTGTCGATGGCCTTGGCATCTGCCTCGCCGCCCAGTGCGGTAACCAGTTCAGCCGCCGTGTCCTTGGCAACCACTTGAATGCTTTCCAGCGCACCGGCACGGATATCAGCAATCGCCTTCTCCGATTCAGCCGCCTTTGCAGCGATTTCCGCATCCGCCTTGGCAATTGCGTCATCCAGACCAGACTGGATTTCTGCGCGCGCTTCAGCAGCGATACGCTGCGCTTCGGCACGGGCATCGGCCAGCGCCTTGTTATAGGCCTCTTCAGCCTCGACCGCCTTGGCCTTCAGATCTTCGGCCGCAGCCAGGTCATTTGTAATGGTCCCCTGACGTTCAGCCAGGATTGCCGCGATGCGCGGCAGGGCCACGCGGGACAGGACCAGAAAGATGACGACCAGCGTAATGACCAGCCAGAAAATCTGGTTGGGGAACCAATCGAAGCAGAGCTGCGGCATCCCGATGGCCGAACCACCGGCATCAACGCACGAGCCTACTACTTCTTCGCTAATGGGTTCAGTCGCCATGATGTCCTCCGTCGGAACGTTGTCTTTACAACAGGTGGGCCGCTATGGCTTGGGCCCACCTGCGCGTAAGGATCAGGTTCCGCAGATTAGACGGCGAACATCAGCAGCAGCGAGACCAGGAATGCGAAGATGCCCAGCGCTTCTGCGAATGCGATACCGATGAAGAGGGTTGCGGTCTGCGAAGCAGCCGCCGAAGGGTTGCGCAGAGCGCCGGCCAGGAAGTTGCCTGCAACGTTGCCCACCCCGATTGCGGCTGCGCCGGAACCGATTGCTGCCAGGCCTGCGCCGATGTGTGCGAGATCGCCTTCCATGATGTATCTCCTTACGAATTGGAAGTTTCGATGTTGGGGTATCAGACCTTAGTGCGAAGGATGCAGCGCATCTTTCAGGTAAACACAGGTCAGAATGGTGAATACGTACGCCTGGATGAAGGACACGAGGACCTCGAGGCCGTACATTGCAGTGATCGCCAGCACGGACACGGGCGAGATCGCGGCGATCGCAGCAAAGCCTGCGAAAACCTTGATCACGGCGTGACCGGCCATGACGTTACCGGCAAGACGAATGGAGTGGCTGACCGGGCGCACGAAGTACGAGATCAGCTCGATGATCGCCAGAACGGGACGCAGTGCCAGCGGTGCGCTGGAGACCCAGAACAGGCCCAGGAACGCGGCGCCGTTCTTGACGAAACCCAGAACGGTCACAGTCAGGAACACAGCCAGAGCCAGCGGGATGGTTACGGCGAAATGCGATGTGGTGGTGAAGGACATGGGGATCATGCCCAGGAAGTTCGCGCAGACGATGAACATGAACAGCGTCATGACATAGGGGAAGTATTTGACGCCTTCCTTGCCGCAGATGTCTTCCAGCATCTTGTAGATGAAGCCATAAGCCAGTTCAGCAATCGACTGCATCCGGGTCGGAACAATCGCGCGTTTCGAGGTGCTGAGCACCAGCAAGGCAAAGACGGCGGCAATCGCCAGGAACAGCCACAGGGTCACGTTGGTCGGCGTGTACCAGGCAATCGTGTCACCACCGAAAAGCGGCTTGACGATGAACTGATCCATCGGATGAAAAACCAGGCTGCTGCCTTCTGCTGCGGTGGTCTCGGTCGCCACGTTCAGTCCCTCTCGTCCTTCTCGGCCGCCTCAGCCGCCGCTTGTTTCTCTTGAACCTCTTTCGCGCTGCGGAGCATAACCTTCACGCCCGCGACAAGGCCCAGCAATGTGAACAGCACCAGAAAGATCGGGATGGTCCCGAGCAGGCTGTCCAGCCCGTATCCGATGCCAAATCCGATCCCCAGACCGGATACCATTTCGATGACCATCCTCCAGGCAAGCTCGCCCCCGGATACGTCAGCGTCTGCCCGGGGCTTCGGCGTTTTCGCCTTTTTTGCCGCTTCGATCTTGGCCTCCAGCTGCGCCATACGCTGCTTTTGGTCGTCATCGGTCACGGGCACTTCCCTCGCACAGTCTTGGGCATGGTGCTAAGGGGCGCAGGGCACAGAGTCAACGGCGTTGAGAGCCCGAATTGACGCACGTTAAGACATTGTTATTTATATACTTTTTGGCGCGCTCGGAACCCCAGGCCACCAGCCGCATTTCTCGACCTGTCCCAAAACCGCCGAATTCGCATATTCAACCAAATGGTTGACCAAACTGCGGCGCTGTGGTTCAGCGAAAGCATGACCAATGATCTCGACACCGTTTTTGCCGCCCTTGCAGACCCGACGCGCCGCGCCATTCTGGCGATGCTGCTTGAGGATGACATGGCCGTCACGGATGTGGCTGATCCGTTCGAGATGTCGCTGGCCGCGATCTCGAAGCATCTGGTCATTCTGACCAAGGCTGGACTGATCAGTCAGGAAAAACGCGGCCGCGTGAAATGGTGCAAGCTGGAGCCCGATGCACTGCGAGCGGCATCGGTCTGGATGCAGGGGTTCGGGCAGTTCGAGCCGATCAACCTGGATGCGTTTGAACGGTTTCTGGAGATCGAACTTCCCACACCGGACGAAGCCTGAGCCTATCTGACCACGAACACCGAAACCTTGGCGTGTTTGGCCAGATAGCCCGCGTGGCTGGAAAAGATGTGGTCCGTAATCCGCGGCGCATGAGTTCCGACGACGATCAGATCGGCACCGATTTCTTCGGCGGCGCGTGTCAGATCTGCGTCGACCTCAGCCGCCACATCGACTGAATGAATGTTGCGAGCGTCGACGTCGGCACCGCTTTGTTCAGCGAGCTGATCCACGATGCTTTGCAGTTCTGCATTGATTGCCGAACCGGACTGGGTGACGTCACCCGGTTGGGTTCCGGTCACGCTGACGATAGTGATCCTTGCCTTCTGCCACTTCGCCATCGCGGCCGCGACATCCAGAGCTTTGCGGATTTCCGGCGGCAGGTGAATATCGACCGGGATCATTATGTGACTGAACATGGTCTCCTCCTTCTCCTGCAAACGATGTTAGCGTTTGCTGGGAAGGCATGCCTTGATCTGCCTCATAAACGGTAAGGCGCGGTTAGCCTTCCTGGCTGTATTCGACGCCGATCACCACACCGGTGGCATCCGCAAGACACAACCAGGGTGCTTGCGCGCCAGCAACCTCGACCGTCGTGATTGTGCCGGTCGGAACGGACTCGGTCGAAACCGCGTTGACGTCGGCGGCCTGAACGCCCGTCTCGGCCGAGATCAGTGCCTCACAACTGGCTTGCAAAGCCGTTTCCGCCGAACCTTTTCCCCCACCCTGAGTACAGGCGGCCAGGGTCGCACCGGCGACAATTAGCATCACTTGCTTCATTTTTCCCTCCCGATTGGCCTGCAGATCCCGAAGGTTGGTGCATAGAGACCAAATAGCAAGAGTCATTCTGGCAGCGGCGCGGTTCCGTTCGCGGGCTGGACTTCGCTTTTGAGCAGAAGGATCAAGGCTATTGCCGCCAGAAGAACGCCGAACAGAACCAGTACTGTTGGCGCGGGCCGCCCAAGCGCGATTTCCCAAAGGATTACCCAACTGGGGATCAGGTACGTGTACGCCATGACCTTGGCCGACGGCAAACGCAGAGCCGCGAACTGCACCAGCACGAAGCTGGCCGCTGTTGCGAAAAACGAAAGATAAAGAAGGCTGACCCAAACGATCAGTGGCAGGTTCGCCCAATCCGTGGCGCGGATGTCTGACCAACCGATCACCGTCAGGATAATGCACCCGGCAACCAGCGTACCAAAAGTGAAGACGACGGCGGGTTCACCTCGGTTCAACCTGCGCACCATCGGCGTATAAATGGCGTGCGCCATACAACCCCAGAAAAAGATGATTTCTCCGCCGCCTATCTCAAAAGCGCGAAAAGCCTGCCAATCGGCGCGAAAAATCACCCAAAGCGCCCCGGTTGCACCGACCGTCAGAGCCAGCGCCATGCGCGGCGTCGTGATCTGACGCAATAAAATCCAACCGGCGACGGCCGACATCACAGGCGTCAGGGTGAACACGGCAGATGTACTGACCGGGTCGGCTGTTTTCAGGCCATAGAACATCAGCACAAAATAGGTCGCGAACAGCCCACCCAACACAGCATAACGCCAAGGCGCTTGCGCCGCACTGCGCGGCAAGCCAGTTGTGGCCAGTGCCGCGACACCAATGATGACGGCTGCGATCAAAAAGCGCCCGGCTGTAATCGCCAAGGGCGCAATCTGATTGGCAACGATCGACCCCAACGAAAAACTGCCCGCCACCAGAAGCGAAAAGGTGATCATGGCGAGGTGGCCACGTGCCTGCGGTGTCACGAAAGCCAGCCCTTGGACTGTTCTTTGAGGAATGACAGGAACGCCTGCACTTTGGTTGTGCGGTGCAGATCCACATGTGTCACCAGCCACAGTTTGCCGAACCATTCGGGCAGCGGCTCTATGACTTCGACCAGATCCGGATCGCGGGATGCCTCCCAACGGGCCATGAAGCCAATTCCGGCCCCAGCCAAAACGGCTTCGCGCATGCAGAAATTGTTGGTGCAGCGGAACGCGATGGCTTCGGCTGGCACGGTGGCGCGCAACCACTTGGAAAACGGCGCGCGGCTGTTCTCATCATCGGTGCTGACAAACAGGTGGTTGGCGAAATCGTCAATACTTGCAGGTTTCCCCCGGCGCTCGACATACGACGTACTGGCGAACAACCCGACCTCTTGCTCGATAAACGGTTGCACCACATTGTCGGGCTGATCCGGGGCGGCACCGGCGCGAATGGCCACATGAGCCTCGCCATATTCCAGACGGAACAGCCGGTCACCGGTCAGATAGCGCACGATCAGACCCGGATGCATCGTCTGGAACTCGGACAAGGCAGGGACGACCAGTGGCGCGAGCGAGGCCAGCGAGGTCACCACCAGTTCGCCCGAGACGTCATCGCCGCGCCCTTTCATCCGGCCGACCAACTGATTGAACTGATCCTCGGTGGCCTGAGCCACGCGCAAAAGATCTTCTCCGGCATCCGTGGGCGTATACCCGCGCGCGTGGCGCTGGAACAGTTTGACACCCAGCCGCGCTTCGATCGCATCAATGTGGCGGATCACAGTGGCATGGTGCACACCCAGAATCTCGGCCGCGCCGCTGACAGTACCCATTCTGGCAACCTGATAGGCGGTTTTGACTTCGTCCCAGTTATCCATTGTGCGCCCACTGTGCAAATTCCAACAATACCTGTTGGTATATCCGTGTTTCGTTCGCTGCCGCAACAATCATATTGGAGCCAGAAACAGATTCCCTGCTAAAAAAGGACCTCCTGACATGACCAAGACCATTCTGCACATCGACGCGTCGGCTCGCCGCACCGGCTCTGCAACCCGCGACCTTTCCGGCCAGATTGTCGGACATTTGGGCGCCGAGCGCATCATTCGCCGCGACCTGGCCAGCCCCCTGCCCCTGCTGACCGAAGACTGGATCAACGCCAACTTCACCCCGGCCGATCAGCGCGACGAAGTTCAGCGCGATCTGCTTGCCCTATCCGACGAACTGGTCAGCGAACTGCAAAAGGCTGACACGCTGGTCATCGGACTGCCGATCTACAATTTTTCTGTTCCCGCCGCATTCAAAGCCTGGATCGATCTGGTTGCCCGCGCTGGTCTTACCTTTGCTTATTCGGAGGCCGGCCCCAAAGGTCTGCTTGAGGGCAAACGCGCCATTCTCGCCATCGCGTCCGGTGGCACCGAAGTCGGATCCGAGATCGACTTTGCAACCAACTATGCCAAGCACGTGCTAGGCTTTATCGGCATCCATGACGTGGACGTCGTCGCCGCTGATAAAATGGCACTGGACGCGGAAACCGCACTGGCCAACGCCAAAAAGGCAGTGCTGGAACTGGCCGCCTGATCTGGCTCTGGTATTTGACCTTTGAAACGTCCAGTCTGCGCCTGAACCGGATTTGGCAGACTGGGCGTTTATTATGAAGAAAATCGGAATTTTGGGCGGTGTCGGCTGGGCCTCGACCGTGGACTACTACAGGGCCATCGCTGAAGGCGCCAGTCGGCACTTTGAGGAACGCGGCCACAGCTCGCCCCTTCCCATCCCTCCGATGACCATCGAATCTGTTACGCAATCCAAGACCCGCGCGTTGCGCGGCACGGACGGGGACGAGACCAGTTGGGCCGGGTTTGATGCAGTGTTTCGCGACGCCTTGCTGACGCTCGAAAACGCGGGGTGCGATTTTGGCATCATCGCCTCCAACACACCGCACGCGCGTCTGCATGCGATTCGGCAGGGCGTCACCATGCCCATTCTCAGCATATTCGATGCTACCGCCGAGGCGACCGCGTCCACTGGCGCAACCAAGGCACTGGTATTGGGAACGACCGTGACCATGCAGGCGACCAACTACGCGGACAGGCTGGCGAACGAGGGCATTACCGCAAATGACCGCCTGCCTGAACCAGAAATTTCTGAGATGCAGGCCATGATCGACAACGATTTCTATGGCCGCGCCTCAGATACGGCGCGCGCCAGGCTGCTTGACTTCTGTAACAAGCACGCCAGCCCCGGAGCCGCGATTTTGCTGGCCTGTACCGAACTGCCGCTGGCCTTCCCGGATCATCTGGATGACGCTGTGTTTGAGGCCGACGGGCACCTTTTCATAAACCCATCCGCAGCCCACGTCGCCGCCGCATTGGCCGAAGCACTAGACGACTGATCAGGGCAGCCAGTTTACATCACACCCAACGCGATCAAAGAATGCCATCAGATCAGTGCGAGGCATCGCCACCGTCCGGTCATTGACCAGCGGGTGCATATTGATGACTTCTGCCTGTTGCGCCGCGGCATCCATGAAAAAGCGCACATTGTGCTCTACACCGTTTATCATGGCCAACGGGCTGACCGCACCGGGGCGGATACCGAGGTTTTGAAACAACCGATCCGCCGACCCAAAGGACAGGTTACCGATCCCCAGCTCTGCTCCCAACGCTTTGAGGTCGATCTCACGGCTTTGTTCCAGCGTCACAAGATAGTTCCGCTTTTTCTTGTCCCGTAAATAGAGGTTCTTGAGCCGCAGGACGTTTTCACCCGGCACTAGGAATTGCTCTTCGACGCCTTTGGCATCTTCTACCGTACGCAGGGGGATATGCGTGTGCAGCCGATAGGTCAGCCCCCACGCGTCCAGTTGCGCCAACAGCGCGTCAGAGCTGAGCGGCAACGTGTCCTGGAAAGCGGATGATGCGTCCATGGGAACCTCCTGTTTGGCGCGCTCATCGCGCAACATGGCGATAAATTCAAGCCACGACAGTTCCAGATTTCGGTGTTAGCGTGCCGCCATGAAAGTGACGCGCAATACACCCGACCAACTGATCCTGTCCAACACGCCCTGGTTCATCGGCATCTCGCTGGTCTTCTTCATCCTCGTCTTTGTCGGTGTCGGCCTGTTCATGGTCAGCGAAGGCGGCGAGGGCATTTTGTTCGGCCTCTTCTTTGCCCTGTTCGGTGGCGGGATGGGGGTCGGCGCTTTATGTGTCTTTGTGCGCCGCGTTCAGGTCATATTGGACCGCAAGAGCAATAGCATTTTGATCCGCCGCCAATCGGTCTTTGGATATGACACCGTAGAACATGAGCTGTCCAACCTGTCCCATGCCGAGGTGGAGACCGCCACCTCAAGCCGCGACAGGACAACATCCAAGATGCATCGCCCCGTTCTGATCCTGGAAAAAGGCATGAGTGCCGGTCGCCACCCGATTGTCCAAGCCTATGTCAGCGGTCGCGGTGCGCATCGGCTGGTTGATGCAGTCAATGACTGGCTTCCGGCGCACAAGGTTGACTCTGCCAGCCAATCGGCCTAAATCGCCGCAAACATCCGGAAGCGTCTGATCTTCCGGTCCCTTGAGTCGTTCAGGGATCGCCCCCCACCAGCGAGTTTCGCCCGTGGGGGCAATTGTGTATTTAACCGGTGTTTCCTACCTAGGAAGTGCCACCAGATAACCGGCATAGGAGGCCGAAGGCATGTTTGAAAATCTATCCGAACGCCTCTCTGGCGTCTTTGACCGGCTGACCAAACAGGGTGCTCTGTCTGAAGAAGACGTCAAAACCGCCCTGCGTGAGGTCCGGGTCGCGCTACTTGAGGCCGACGTCTCGCTGCCTGTGGCGCGCGAATTCGTAAAGAAGGTACAGGAGCAGGCCACCGGTCAGGCTGTCACCAAGTCGATCACTCCGGGTCAGCAGGTCGTCAAGATCGTACATGACGCTCTGGTTGACACACTGCGTGGCGAGGAAGACCCGGGTGCGCTGAAGATCGACAACCCGCCTGCCCCGATCCTGATGGTCGGTCTGCAGGGTTCGGGTAAGACCACCACCACCGGTAAGCTCGCTAAGCGCCTGAAAGAAAAAGAGGGCAAGAAGGTCCTGATGGCTTCGCTCGACGTCTATCGCCCGGCGGCGATGGATCAGCTTGCGGTTCTGGGCACTCAGGTCGGCGTGGACACCCTGCCGATCGTACCGGGCCAGAAACCCGTCGATATTGCCAAGCGCGCCAAGCAGCAGGCAACGCTGGGCGGCTATGACGTCTATATGCTCGACACAGCGGGTCGTCTGCACATCGACGAAGTCCTGATGGACGAGGTCGAGCAGGTCCGCAACGCTGTTGACCCGCGCGAGACCCTGCTGGTCGTCGACGGCCTGACCGGTCAGGTAGCCGTTGAAGTGGCCGAGGAGTTCGACGCCAAGGTCGGCATCTCGGGCGTGGTCCTGACCCGGATGGACGGTGACGGTCGCGGCGGTGCCGCCCTGTCGATGCGCGCGGTCACCGGCAAGCCGATCCGCTTTGTCGGTCTGGGCGAGAAGATGGACGCGCTCGAAACCTTCGAGCCGGACCGGATCGCCGGTCGTATTCTGGGCATGGGCGACATCGTTGCCCTGGTCGAAAAAGCCCAGGAAACGATGGAGATGGAACAGACCGAGCGCATGATGAAGCGCATGGTCAAAGGTCAGTTCAACATGAACGACCTCAAGATGCAGCTGGAGCAGATGATCCAGATGGGCGGCATGCAGGGCATGATGGGAATGATGCCGGGCATGGGCAAGATGGCCAAGCAGATGGATCAGGCCGGGCTGGACGACAAGATCCTGCGCCAGCAGATCGCCATGATCCAATCGATGACCAAACGCGAACGCGCCAATCCGCAACTGCTGCAGGCCAGCCGCAAGAAACGGATTGCTGCCGGTTCGGGGATGGAGGTCAGCGACCTCAACAAGCTGCTCAAGATGCACCGGCAGATGTCGGACATGATGAAAAAGATGGGCAAGATGGGCAAAGGCAAGATGCTGAAACAAGCCATGAAAGGCATGTTCGGCAAAGGCGGCCCTTCGCCCGAAGAGATGGCAGCCGGCATGGACCCCAAGGCGCTGGAACAGGCGGCCAAGGCGATGGGCGGCAAGATGCCCGGTGGAATGCCCGGTCTGGGTGGTGGCATGGGTCTGCCCCCGGGGCTGAGCGGGTTTGGAAAGAAAAAGTGACGTCAGCACGCTGCACCCAGCCCCCGTCCGGAAAGGCGGCGATGGCAGCAGCGCAATATCGCGCGGCCCTGCCGGTTCTTGAGACCGAGCGGTTGGTTCTGCGTGCGCCCCGTCTTGAAGACTTGCCGCTTTGGACCACAGTTTGCCACGAGAGCTTCGGCAGTTCCGAACAAGAAGCCTGGACCGAATTCTCTTTCTATACGTCCGGGTGGCTGTTGCACGGTCACGGCTTGTTCACGGTAACCCTAAAGAACGACGACCAAGCCGTCGGTTTCGTCATGTTAGGGATAGAATGGGACGACCACGAACCCGAGCTTGGTTATTTGTTCGGCGCCGAACACCGTAAGCAAGGTTACGCAACCGAGGCCTGCACAGCCGTGCGAGACTTCGGGTTCGACTTGCTCGGGGCGGGCCAGTTCGTCAGCTATGTCTCGCGGTCCAACACGCGATCGAATGCACTGGCGCAACGCCTCGGCGCATCTCGCGATGCCGTGGCCGAGACTGCCTTTGACGCAGATCAGCATGTTTGGCGCTATGGCGAGGTGTCGGCATGACCCTTTCGATGGCGATCCCAAAGTTGGAAACCGAACGCCTGATCATGCGGGCCCCGTGCGAAGCGGACTTCGAAGCCGAAGCAGATTTTTTTGCCAGCGACGCGTCAAAATTCGTCGGCGGCCCCTTGCGCCCTGATGAAACTTGGCGTGCCATTGCCATGCTACTGGGCCATTGGGCCATGCGCGGTTTTGGTTTTTGGGGCGTTGAGGAAAAGGACACCGGCACCTATGTCGGCCATGTGGGCCTGTGGTTCCCGCATAGCTGGCCCGAGCCCGAAATCGGCTGGACTTTGATGAACAATGCCACCGGCAAGGGATATGCAACCGAGGCCGCGCTGGCCGCTCGCGCGCATGCCTATGACGTGCTGGGATGGGAAACGGCGATCTCTCTGATCGACCCGGACAATCTGGGCAGCAAGGCCGTGGCCGAACGTCTGGGCGCACAGTTCGATTATACCTATGAGCATCCGGGTTTCGGTACAATGCAGGTCTGGCGGCACCCTGCCCCAGCCGATCTTGTGAACGGCGGGATGGAGGCCTACGCATGACCTCGTACACCATCCCTACCGTCGAAACCGAGAACCTGATCCTGCGGGCACCGCAAGAAGGCGACCTGCCCGCGATGATAGAGTTCTTCGCGTCGGAACGCAGCCGTATGGTCGGTGGCCCAAAAACGCCGCTGGATGCTTGGCGGTCCCTGTTGGGCCGGTTCGGGCACTGGGCCATCATGGGGTACGGAGGCTGGCACATCGTCGAAAAGGCCAGCGGAGCATTTGCAGGCTGGACCGGAATCATCAACGCACCGGGCTGGGATGAGCCCGAGCTGGGTTGGGTTATATTCGAAGGTTTCGAAGGTAAGGGAATTGCGTTCGAGGCCGCGACAGCCGCTCGCGCCTATGCCGCCCGGCACCAGAGGGTGAACGGCCCGATCTCATACATCGCTCATGAAAACAACCGCTCGCGCGCGTTGGCCGAACGTCTTGGTGCCACCTATGAACGCGAGGGCGAAGTTGTTGGCAAACGCTGCCAGGTCTGGCGGCACCCGAAACTCGACATATCTGACACCGCTTTGACCACCGAAAGGACCGGCCAATGAACAACCCCGTGACACGGGCTGCGACGTTGCTGAAAGAGCATCGCGAAAGCATCGACCGGCTGGACGCGATCCTTGTCTACACGCTGGGCGAGCGGTTCAAGCACACCCAGGCCGTTGGCAAGCTCAAGGCCGAACACGACCTTCCCCCGTCCGATCCCTCGCGCGAGGCAGCGCAGATCGCACGGCTTGAAGACCTGGCGAAAGAGGCCGATCTGGACCCCGATTTCGCCAAGGCTTTTCTGAATTTCATCATTCAGGAAGTCATCCGACACCACAAGAAACACAAGAACTAAACCGGCACCTACGCCGGACACGCCATTCAAAGGAGATACCACCATGGCAATGAAAATTCGTCTCGCCCGCGGCGGCTCGAAAAAGCGTCCATTCTATCGCATCGTGGCTGCTGACAGCCGCATGCCGCGCGACGGCCGTTTCATCGAGAAACTGGGCACCTACAACCCGCTGCTGCCGAAAGACAGCGAAGAGCGCGTGAAAATGGACATGGAGCGCGTTCAGTACTGGCTGGACCAGGGCGCACAGCCCACCGACCGTATCGCACGTATGCTGGAAGCAGCGGGCACCCGTGAAAAAGCCGAGCGCAACAACCCCAACAAGGGTACCCCGGGCAAGAAAGCTCAAGAGCGCGCGGAAGAGAAAGCGGCTAAGGCTGCTGAAGCCGCTGCTCCGGCTGAAGAAGCTGCAGCAGAAGAATAAGCAAGGCGGGCGCGTGCAGGATCAGGCTTTCACCGACGATTTTCGCACGCAGTTCGAACTGCTGATGCGGCTCCGGCGCGACGTGCGCCGGTTCCGCACCGATCCTGTGGACGAGGCGGTGCTGACGCGCTGCCTCGACACCTTTCGACTGGCCCCTTCGGTGGGGCTGAGCGAACCCTGGCGCGTCATTCGCGTCGAAAGCGAGGCGGCGCGGGCCGCAGCGCTGGAGAATTTTCAAAACGCCAATGAACAGGCCCTTGCAGGCTATTCAGGCGACAAGGCACTGAAATACAGCCGCCTGAAACTGTCCGGCATGCAGGAAGCGCCTGTTCAACTGGCCGTTTTTTCCGACGAGTCGACCAACAAAGGTCTGGGGCTGGGTGCGGGCACGATGCCCGAAATGCGCCGCTATTCCGTTGTTGCTGCAATCACCCTGTTCTGGCTCGCCTTGCGGGCCGAGGGTTTGGGGCTGGGCTGGGTCTCAATCCTTGATCCTGAACGTATGAAACGCGACCTGACCGTGCCGGATGACTGGTCACTGGTCGGTTATTACTGTGTAGGCTGGCCCGAAGAAATGTCGGAAAGGCCCGAGCTTGAACGTGTCGGCTGGGAGCAACGCAGCGCCCGATTGCATATCGAAACGCGGTGAAATTGGATGTTCGGGCTGATACGACTTCCCATCCTGTTGATGATCGCCTTTATTGTGGGCGTGTTTTTTGAACGCTCGAACCAGCGCGAGGCTTGTGCCGCGCAAGGTGAATGGCAAGACGGACTATGTATGACGACGGAAGGACCAAATGAGTGATCTGATCTGCGTGGGCAGCATTGCAGGGTCTTACGGCGTACGCGGCGAAGTGCGGCTAAAAAGCTATTGCGCCATCCCCGAGGATATCGAAGCCTATTCGCCCCTGACTGACGAGCAAGGCAACGAACGCTATCCATTGGTTTTGACCCGGACGATCAAGAACGGTTTTGCCGCGCGTGTGGGCGGTGTCGAAACCAAGGAACAGGCCGATGATCTGAATGGCCTGCGCCTTTTTGCGCGACGGGATCAATTGCCGTCTCTGCCCGATGATGAATTTTATCACACCGACCTGATTGGGCTCGAGGTCTATGACACTGGCGGCACATTGCTGGGCCGCGTGAAATCGGTGCAAAATCACGGCGCGGCCGACCTGCTGGAACTGTACGGGCCCGGATTGAAATCCACCGTGTTGCTGCCGTTCACGCTTGAAGCCGTACCAACAGTCGATTTGGACAAAGGCCGCATCATCGCAGACCCGCCTGAAGGTCTGATCTGATGCGGCGCGTTCTGCTGCATCTGGGGCTACACAAGACCGGCACCACTGCCGCACAGTCATTTCTGTACGAAAATCGCGAGTTGATTTGGCCGCATTTTGCGCTGCTTTTACCCTACAAAACCCGCAAGCTGGGATTGGCCGATGCCGCTACACGGCACTCCATCTACGGCACCGTGGGTACGTTGTCCGATTTCAGCACCCAGACCCGAGCCTTCTTGGCGACGCGAAACTTCGGCACTCGGCGCGGTTTGATCGTCAGCGAAGAGAATTTCAGCGGTCTGCGCCCCAGCCGCAATATCGAACAGGGATATGCAGCAGCGCCAGATCTTACCGCCTGTCTTGTTGACGCGGTTCGCGACCGGTTCGCCGGTGAAGAGGTCGAGATCACAATATACGTGTCCCTGCGCCAACGCGGCGCTTGGTTGCGCAGCCTTTGGGCGCATGACCTTCAAAGAATTCGCCAGGTTCAGGACTTTGAGACATTCCGCGCGAATATGGACCGCTTGCCGTCGCTCGAGGACACGGTCTCGGAAATCCGGGAAAAGCTGCCTTCGGTTACCGTGACCGAGGAATGGCTGGAAGAGATGCAATTGCGACGCTTTGGTCCCGGCGCACCCTTTGCCGAATTCCTGGACTTGCCCAGGGAAAAACGCAAACTTCTGGTGCCGCCAAAGCAGAAAAACACCCGGCTTCCCGAAAGTGTGCTGGCTGAATTGCTATCCCTGAACCGATCCCGACTGGACGAAACAGCTCTGACCCGGCAAAAGGCCCAGGTAATTGAACGGGCGAAAAGCGCGATGGTCGGCACTACATGACAGACAAGCCAAGTAAATCCCACGGGCGCAAGGCAATCCGTCCCACCCTGAAGCCACGAGAATTGATGACACCGACCCCCGATCTGCACGGGGTCTGGAAGGCCAAGATCATAACTCTGTTCCCATCGACCTTTCCCGGAGTGCTGGGCGAAAGCCTGACTGGCAAGGCGTTGCAAGAGGGGCTGTGGCAGCTGGAAACCGTGGACCTTCGCCAATTTGGGGTCGGCAAACACCGCAATGTCGACGACACGCCCGCTGGCGGTGGCGCAGGCATGGTGTTGCGCGCCGACGTGTTGGGCGAGGCAATCGAACACACAATGGCGGGCGTACAAGGCAACTGGCCCCTGATTTACCTCAGCCCGCGCGGTCGCCGGATGGATCAGCGCATGATGCAAAATCTCGCACGGTGCGATGGCATGACGCTGCTCTGCGGCCGGTTCGAAGGGGTCGATGAACGGGTGCTGGAACACTATGGCGTTCAGGAAGTCAGCCTTGGCGACTTCGTCATGACCGGTGGGGAAATTGCTGCACAAGCCTTGATTGACGCCACCGTTCGGCTGATCCCCGGGGTGCTGGGCAATCAGGCCTCAGCCGAAGAAGAGAGCTTTTCCTCGGGTCTGCTGGAGCATCCGCAATACACACGCCCGGCAGAATGGAAGGGCCGTTCGATCCCGGATATCCTGATGTCAGGCCATCACGGCCGCATTGCCGAATGGCGCCACGAGATGTCCGAAGAAATCACCCGCGAACGGCGCCCGGATCTGTGGGAGCGCTATACGAAATCAGAAAACGATAAGCAGGGCTGACATGCCTTGTGTGGCTTGCATGTCGCACGCCCAAGCTTTTGGCTGGCACCACTTGCGGCTGATTTCTTACAAATCTAATCATTCAAAAGATGTTGTGAAAAGCGCATTAGAACAAACACATAACAGGCCGCCGAATGAAGAAGATCATATGCATTTCTGTGCTTGCCCTTTCGGCTTGCACCACCAAACCTCTTGAGATGTCAGTGCCCACTCAGGCGGGTCATAACCTGCACTCAGCAAAGATCGCCGTGCAATCATGCGCGGCTGAGGAAGATATTGGGGGCAACAGCGCGGTGATTGGCGGATACGCAACGAATATCGTGCTGTGGGGCGTGATCCTGGGTCCGATCATCACCGCCCCCTTCGACGATAAGCTTCGCTCTCAGGGAGAGATCGACCAGGTGCACCGGTGCTTGGCCGAACGCGGGTTCGAGCGCCGCGAACTGACGGATGGAGAGCGATTCTGGCTGCATCACTCATCTGGTGACGAACGGGTACGCCGTCTGGATCACCTTGTGGGTGGGGGCACCATGGAAACCTACGGGGTACCGAAAACTTAGGGACCCCCTGTTTTCCACCTGGCCCATATTTCTGGCGGACCGTTGAAGGTGTTGATATCCACCTTTCCCTGAACGCCGGGAACCAATCCTGTGCCGGTGTATTGCCAGAACCGCCAAACGGCCTTGGGGTATACATTGCGCGGGTGTCCTGCGACCGACCGCAGCCAGAACTCTGTCTTTGGCAGGCGCCCGATATCCGTGTCGCCGTAGAAATCCACAGTCGTATAGACAATTGGTCTGCGACCGTAGTGACGCTCGAGCATATCGAGGAACCGTTCCGCCTCGGCCCGAACGGTCGCGCCATCGGGCCTTATGGTGCAGGTCTTGGAATGCGGCGTCCACTCCATGTCCAACACATGGGGCAGATCCGCCCCTCTGGGCACGTTCTCGATGAACCATCTCGCCTGTTCATGCGCCGGCCGGCAGAAATAGTAATAGTGATATGCGCCCCAGGGCACGCCCGCCGCGCTTGCGCCCCGGCGATGATCCTCGAACATCGGGTCGGCAACGTCGCCGCCCTCGGTCGCTTTGATGAACACGAAACTAACGCCGGAAGATTTGGCCGTACGCCAGTCGATGGGCCCCTGCCATCGCGAAACATCGAGCCCATGAACCGGGTAGTGACCTGGGTGCCTGCCTTCCCACTCATGCGGCTTGGCATCCCCGAAGCTGGGGAAAATGACCGAAGGCGATGTTGTATCCAGAAAAGCTTTCGCCTCGACCTGTTGAGGCGGAGGGCTGCTACGACCGCAGGAAAGGGTCGCAAAGGCCATAACGGCCAGCATCAATGCTGCGCGCATGATATGTTCCTGTTCTAAATTTCTGCTCTTGTAATTTCCCCCAGAATGCCTGATCCGGCTGACAAGGCAACGGTGTTGTTGGCGGATGGCGAAAACCCACCGCCCGCCCCTGTAACTCATAGCGATTTAGGCTTGATCCCAACGCGCAAAGCCCGTAAAGCAGCGCAATCCGGTGCCGCGTCATGCGACTCCGGTGTTTTGGTTTGCATCATGGCGCAACACCCGGCTTTCTTCGGCCACGGCGCGGCAGGGCGGACCAGACCAAAGGAACATTCGATCTGACCTCTGGCGGGCTGTTCGCAGGACCCGATGAAGACCAAGAGCTCTCAGGCCGTGCCCAAACTTCGTGGACCAACCACGAGCAGATAGGAGTAACTGCGATGGACCTGATCGCACAGCTTGAGGCGGAACAGATTGCCGCCCTGGGGAAAGACATCCCCGATTTCAAAGCCGGTGACACCATCCGTGTCGGCTTTAAAGTGACCGAAGGGTCGCGCACCCGTGTGCAGAACTACGAAGGCGTCTGCATCGCGCGCAAAGGTGGCAGCGGCATCGCCGGTTCGTTCACCGTCCGTAAGATTTCGTTTGGCGAAGGCGTGGAGCGTGTGTTCCCGCTGCATTCGACCAACATCGACAGCATCACCGTTGTCCGCCGTGGCCGCGTTCGTCGCGCCAAACTGTACTACCTGCGCTCGCGCCGTGGTAAATCCGCGCGTATCGCAGAAGTCACCAACTACAAGCCCAAGGCTGGCGCCGAGGCGTAAGGAGCGGAAAGATGAAAAAAGACATCCATCCCGATTATCACGTCATCAACGTCAAAATGACCGATGGCTCTGTGGTTCAGATGAAATCCACCTGGGGCGCCGAGGGCGACCAGCTGGCTCTGGAAATCGACCCCTCCTCGCACCCCGCGTGGACCGGTGGTTCGTCGCGCCTGATGGACGCTGGCGGCCGCGTATCGAAGTTCAAGAAGAAATACGAAGGTCTGGGCTTCTAAGCCGGACCCGACTGAAAGATGCGAAAAGGCCGCCCACCGGGGCGGCCTTTTTTGTTTCCTGCCCGCGCGCAGATATCCGTTCGAATTCAAAATCGTGGCCGCCCAGGTTTTTCGTTGAATGCAAATAATCATGTATGATCATGTTGTGGTCGTGGCCACATGTGCTGGTTAGCGATCAAGGTCACTGACAGCCAAGTGACCGGCGGCGCAGAGTTAGTTTGGCGACATTTCTGTCATGACGGACCGTCGCCTTGGACTGAACGGGAGGGGGAAAGGACAATGAAATGGGTGGAGACGTTAAACAGTCTGAGTGTCGATATCATTCTGATAATCGCGGGTGTTCTTTTTCTTGTGATGTCTGTTGCTAACAAGGTTTCGGGAAGTCTGGAAATCCCAGAGTCCCGAAAAAAGCAGGCGCTTGTGCTGGGCTCTGTTCTGCTGTCGATGGGCGTGGCTTACAATCTGATGGCGAGAACGGAGTCGGTAGACTGCCCGTCTCATGACATGTCTTGGACCGAACTGACGTCTCAGCAGCAGTCGCTTTGGGAAACTCTAGGATGGAACGCAAGAGCCTGGGACAATGATGAAGCGCCGGAAGCCGATGGCAAGCCCTTTGATGAACTAACGGCAGAACAGCAGAACGCAGCCCAGGCGCTCGGGTTTTCAAGGGATGCTTGGAACACCTGCGAATAGCAGGAACGGCGACCTGCCGTCGAACTTCACTTTTTGCCCTGGGTCAATTCCGCCGCGCTATGCACTGGCGGCACCGGCCCCCGCAGTAACATCAGGGCTAAACCCATCCCAATGACGGCGGCAATTGCCGCGACAAGCATAGCGCTGTTGAAGGCGTTGTCCTGCAGGTCGCGTAGCGCATTTGCCAATGTGGCACTGGTCTCGGGGTCCATTTTTGCGATCAATTGCTGAATCTGGCTTGGCGTTCCGTGCGTCAGGGCATGGGCCAGATCCTCACGCTGCGCCGACCCGGTGGGTAAGGCATCGATGACCTCGGAAAGACCCCTGCGTATGGTGATGGCCTCGGCCAACCCGCCGACCACGGCGCCCAATGTGGCTCCGAAATAGAGGCAGGCGTTGATGACACCTGATCCCTGCCCCACATGTTCCTCGGGCAACAGACGTAGACCAAGGCGGGGCAGCAGGGAAAAACAGATACCCATCCCGATCCCGACAATCAGCAGTTTCCACCAGATTTCAGCATATTGCGTGGAATTGGTGGTCGTCATCAACAGCACGAACCCACAGGCCATCGCCCCCAGACCAATCGCGACCGGCCATTGAAAGCTGTAGGGTGCCAGAAACCGCGGTGCGGTCACCGAAACAACAAACATGCTGAGGCTCAGCGGCATGATCGCCAGACCCGCGCCTATGGACGAGTATCCAAAGGCGTCCGGAGATTGAACGAATGTGTTGAAGTAGACGAAAAAGCAAAACAGCGTGAAGCCGGTAAAGAACATCCCGGCAGCGGCCATGAAGTAACGCGGATGCTTGAAGTAACGCAGCTCGATCAGTGGGTCGTCACTGCGTCGGGACACAATGACAAGGATGATTGTCGCCACGGCCGCAACGCCCAACGGCACCAGAGTCATCGGTGTCGCCCACCCACTGCTTTCACCGTTACTGAGCGCAAATGACAGCGGTCCGAGAAACAGCAGCAACGCACAAGCGCCCGGATAGTCGAACTTTGCCCCGGCAAGGCGCGTATCGGGCACGTAGCCGCGCCTGCTGACCTGCAAGCCTATGAGAAAGGCGAAAACCAGCAGCACCAGATCGGTCGCAAACACGGCTCGCCAGCTGATGTAGTGGGCAAATGCCCCGCCGACGATGGGTCCCACGCCAATCGCAAGCCCCACGATCGCGCCCCATGCACCGGTCACGCTGGCACGCTGTTCCTCGGGCGTAGCGGCGGTCAGAAGCGAAAGGGACGTACCAAACAAAGCCGCTGCCCCTGCCCCCTGCGCTCCGCGCCCAAACAGCAGCATGGCACCGTCTTGCGCAAACAGGACCGAAGCAGACCCGATGGCAAAAACGATCATGCCAAAGAAAAACACACCCATCTTACCTGTGATGTCACCCAACCGGCTGACGATTGTGACGAGCGTTGCGCTGGCCACGGTATAAGTCGCCATCACCCATTGCAGGCCGGATGGCGTCAGATCGAACTCGGATTTCAGGTTGGGCAGAATGGTCGCCACGGCAGTGGTGTTGAAGCCGACAACCATCATGCAGATGGCCGTCATCGCCAGCACAACGCGGGCACCACCTTTTGGGGTTGACTCCACAGATGTCTCGTCAGTCATCATTCCACCTTAAATCTGTTGATCTTTAACGCAATTAATCAGCAGTTTAGCGATTTTTGCTGCTGCGCATAGGGTGCGCCTCAGATCCAGTAGGAAAGCGCGACCGGCAGTACAATGATTGTGGCCAGCGTCGACACAAGGATAAAGCCCGCCACATCGGGCCCGTACTCGGGCACGTGTTGATCGATAAACAGGTATGTCGCCACCGAAGACGGCATCAGGCAACACAGGATCAACGCGCCGCGCTCGGCCCCGGTGAAACCAAACCCCCAGACCAGGGCGGTGGCAATCGCAATCGCCATAACCAGGTGCAAAACCGTCAGCATTACCGCCCGCTTCATGCTCTCAACCCGCAAGGTCGCCAGCGTGTGCCCCAATGTCAGCAACATCAAAGGAATTGAGAGGCCGCCAAGTATGTCAAAGGACTTTGCGATGGGCTGCGGCAAGCTCAATCCCGTCGCCAGCAGGACCAGAGACAGGATCACCGAATAGATAATCGGGGACGTGGCGAGTTTCCTCGGTGAGAACTCACCCGCCGGAATCCACATGCCGACCGTGAAGATACTGATCAGCACGACAACCACGAAGCCCATCGTGTAGGCCATTCCAGCATCGCCCAGCGCAAGCAGTGTGATCGGCAATCCGATGTTGCCAACATTTCCGTGCATCAGAGGTGTCAGAAAGGCGCGCACCGGCAGGCGCATGGCCTTGAGCACCACGAACCCAAGCACGCCAAACCCTGCGATGGCCAGCACTGCGGCGGCCATTACGTCCAGAAAAGTTCCAATGGCGATCTGCGTGGTGGACAGGTGCGAGATGATCAGGGTCGGGTACCCGACCCGTGAAACGATCCCGCCGATGACCTTGTTGTCGAATGGTGCCTTGGTCACGGCAAGGGCATAGCCGATCCCGGCGCAGATCAGCACGGGCAGAACCACGTTCAGAACGTTCAGAAACAGATGGTCCAAACGGCTCCCCTATCGCAAAATCCCGATTTGAACAGTGAAACAGCATCTCAGTTTTGGCAAGCACGCGGTCTAACCAACCTGCTTGGTTGAGTTTTCCAAATTAGAGCCTGATATTGCCCCACGATGGCGCTTGGGGTTCTTCCATTCCCGGCCTCCACAACATATAGTGGTCGGCAACAACGTGTGGGTAAGCACGGCGGGACATGGGAATACAGGCATGGCACATATCATCGTAGTGGGGAACGAGAAGGGCGGCGCGGGCAAATCGACCGTGTCGATGCATGTGGCCACCGCGCTGGCGCGGCTGGGGCATAAGGTCAGTACGCTGGACCTGGACCTGAGGCAGCGTAGCTTGGGGCGCTACTTCGAAAACCGCGGCAATTTCCTGAACGGATCCGAGGTGGCTCTGCCCAGCCCCCGCCATCACGATCTGCCCGAGATCGATGCAAGCAAGCTGAAGCCCGGCGAGAACATCTATGACCACCGATTGTCAGCCGCCGTGTCCAAGTTGGAGAGCGACAGTGATTTCATCCTGATCGACTGCCCGGGGTCGCACACCCGCCTCAGCCAGGTGGCTCATTCGCTGGCGGATACGCTGATCACCCCGCTGAACGACAGCTTCATCGATTTCGACCTGTTAGCGCGCATTGACTCGAAGGGTGAGAAGATCCTTGGACCGTCGGTTTATTCGGAAATGGTCTGGAACGCGCGGCAGCTGCGTGCGCAAGCAGGGTTGAAGCCGATCGATTGGGTCGTCGTGCGCAACCGGGTGGGCACCCAGCGCATGGTCAACAAGGAAAAGATGCAGCGCGCGATCGAGATGCTATCCCAGCGCATCGGCTTCCGCGTCGCCTCGGGCTTTTCCGAGCGGGTCATCTTCCGCGAACTGTTTCCACGTGGCCTGACCTTGCTGGATCTCAAGGATATCGGTGTCAAACAGCTGAACATCTCGAACATCGCCGCACGGCAGGAGTTGCGCGACATGATGAAGGAGCTGAACCTGCCCGGCGTCGAAATCGACTTCTGAGAAACTGGCGTCGGCTCAACAAATCAGGCTCTGTGCCGAATTTTCGTTCTCTATATTCGGCAACGTTTACCGTCACTGCGGAGGCGGACAATACCCGTACCAGGCACTCCCCAGGGCCTCGGATTCCAGTTGTCTGTTGAAGATGTACATCTGGTTGCCGAAGTCAAAATGCCAGTATTCCGAAGGATAATTGGTAAAGCCGACGTGCCGCATGACCCAATACAGTAATCGCCGGTTCAACAGCGCAGGGTTGTCGTGTTCAATCCGTCCGGCAATCAGTTCTCGCTCAAGATGGTCGGTATGCGATATGGCGTTCAGATCGTCGAAGGCAGCGCCCATGTCCAATTCCTCACCTGTTTCCAGCGCACGAAGAACAGCATCAACTGCGGCGCCGGTTGAGTGCGTCGGCCAGGTCGCTGCATCGGCTGGATCGAATTTTCTGGGGTCTGAACAATATTGGCGCGTCCGGATCTCCAACTCGGGCTGAGAAAGGCTCGGGTTCTCAGATGCGGCCTTTTTCATCGCCCAGCCCCACAAATCCCTCTGCGTGGAAATTGTGCGATACGCATCATAAACGACAAGCTCGCACCCGTGATCCGCCAATGCGTTATTGGCCGCTTGCAGCATCGGCACAAGACCAGCCCGACACCACGTCTGAGGCATGCTTCCTTTAATTTGCCGCCCATAGGGTGGGTTTGAGCCGTCCGAGAGATGATAGTAGGGAACAACCGCTATTCCCTGCGAACCAAGATCAACAAGCGGTTCAGACGCGCGCGGATCCGTGTCGTCGATTCCGACACCATGATAGCCCCGCGTATCCAGGCTATCGTCTCCGATGGGGATTGGCTGAAACTCCGTTTTGTCCACGATATCAACGCCTCCAGTCAGCACATTGAGCTAAGTAAGAGGCAACACCTTGGGCAAGTCAACTTTGGCCGGCGTGCCGATGGCAGCCGGCCATTACAGCGTAGTGAACATTCAATCTTGGTTATTACAGAATGAAAATCCTTCGCTGTTCTCTGCCCTGTAGACCGTAAACAGCTCCTTCGGTTCAGGCACACCGCGCAACATATATCGCCCCACGGAAACCAGTTGCGAGGCACAAGGTTGGGCTGCCCGGGCCACATCGTCCGAGATCAGAATCCGCTGCCCCAGCGACCGATGCATCCCGGCAATCCGGGCGGTCTGGTTGACGGTTGGACCGATGACGGTGAAGTCCAAACGGTTTTCAGATCCGATGTTGCCATACAAGATTTCGCCCGCATGCAGGGCCAGCGTATAGTTCGAAACCGGCAGCCCATCTGCCGTACGTTGCGCGTTCAGCTCTGCCATTCTTTCCTGCAATTCGACCACTGCAGCCAGAGCGGCGCGTGCATCCGCATCAATTTCGCCGACATCGAACATCGCCATCAGGCCGTCGCCCATGAACTTCAGGATACTGCCATCGCATTTGTGGACCACGTTGACAGCAACGGCCAGGTACTCGTTCAGCATCTCGATGAGATCATCGCCCGGCAGCTCTTCGGACAGGCTGGTGAAGCCCTCCAGGTCAAAATTCCAGATCACAGCATCGATCTGCTGCAGCGATCCGCGCCGTATCTCACCTGACAGAACGCGCCGACCAGCGTCACGCCCCAGATAAACACGCATCAGGTCCTTTGATATCCGGGCATTGGTCGCCGATTTCAATGCCAGACCCAGATGCGGCAGGGCCGTGTTGATCAGCGCAAGGTCACTTTCGCGAAACCCTTCAGGGGCATCCGAGGTCCAGGACATCAGCACGCCATTCACCACTTTTTCCGCGTCAATTGCACCATTGCTCGCCGGACTGTCAAAGGACACGCCGGTTGCGAAATACTCGGTGGCACCATGCTCGCGCAGTTCGTTCAGCAAGGGATAGCGGCTGGGCTCGTTCTGTTCGATCAGCCGTTCATGCACGACGCTCAGACCTTCGTTCAGCACGGCATATAAAGGGCTACTACGCCATTGCTCGCTGGGCTCTTCTGAGTATTCGAAGTTCTGGTATTCACCACCCCGCCCCTGATACCAGCTATACCCGACTCCGCCATATACCGGATGCAGCAGCGATTGGGCCGCGTGAAACCGCATCAACGGTACGCCCATGTCCACCAACCTGTTGCAATAGCCCTCCAGCAGCTCTTCTTTGTCTACGCCTTCCAGCCCGCGCGTCACCAGCCAGCTTATGAGGTCGCTTGATTTTGCCTCTTCAGAGTTCGAGGTCGTCATATTTTGTCCCGTTTTTGTTCTGCCCTTCATCTGGGAACGCGGGCAGTCAATTACCAGTGCTCAAGTCATACGCGCCAGACGCCGGAGCATTTTGCGCAGCAGGGCCGTTTCTTCATGGGTAAACATGCCCGCAAGCTTTGTGTCATACTGTTTTGCGACCTCGCGCAGATCCAGGTACACGGTTTGCCCCTGGGATGTGAGCGTCAAATGTTCAACCCGCCGGTCCGACGGGCTACGCGTGCGGGTCAGATACCGCCGCTGTTCAAGCTTGGATACGGCGCGGCTGATCTTTGTCTTATGGATTCTGGCGCGTTCCCCGATCTCCTTCGCGGTCATCTCGCCATAGTTACCCAAGTGAAACAGAACACGCCACTCGGTTCGGAGCATCCCGTAGCGGTCTTTGTAGACCTGTTGAAACTCCAGCGAACTTTCTTCGGCAGCCCGGTTCAGCAGGTAAGGCAGGAAATCTTGCGGATAAAAGTCATCTTTTTTGGCGGAGTCGTCTTGAGTCATGCTTGTTAGTTACAAAATCAACTATTATCCGACAAGCAGCTTATGGAGGAACACAGGATGAACCATCCGACTGATCCGCACAAAATGACTAAGGCCAGCACACCTGTGGGCACCCATGCAGATTACATGCCCGGCTTTGGGAACGATTTTGAGACCGAGGCATTGCCGGGTGCGTTGCCGCGGGGGATGAACAGCCCGCAGCGGTGCAATTAC
>NZ_JBQFTP010000016.1:0-82828 GCF_056538705.1 Ruegeria sp. BF12
CAAGGATCTTCAGATCGAGATCGGCTACGTTGCGGCACGCGTTGCAGGGGCAAGTCGTGTTTTGCACAATGTTCCGTCGACGTTCGGCGAACGCCCGATAAAGGCTTTCACATATATTGAGGAAAGTTTCGCCAGAAGGGAATGGCCCACTCGAATAAGCGAGAACGGCGTCACCCTCGAGGCCCCGCAACTTCATTGGGTCCTTCAATTCCATCACAATTGCTTCCAGCAAAGAATGGATGATCGGGTTGGCGTGTTCCAACTCTGACCGGGTCAAATATCCAGTGTAACCGGTGATATCGGCGATGAGCAGATAGCCTGACTGAATAGACATAGTCACAAAGATCCCAATTTCGCGCGTCAATACATATGGTAGACAACGAATTTGTTCCGAGCAACGTAGTTCAGGCACAGGAACTGAATGCCCGGAAATGACGCCAGATGGGCATTAGTTGTTGGTATTCTGTCATCTTCTTCAGACTCGCACCTGCCGTCCAAGACGGCGCAGCATCTTGGTCATCGCTGAAGAATGGATAATCAATGTTGGCCCATATTTGACACTGAACGTGCAAATAGATTTTGCCAGTGCAGCCCGCAATTCGGACGTTCGCCTCCGGTGCGAGATTTTGAAGCTGATGAACTCACTCATCGCGCAACAAACCTGCCCTTTAACTCAACCGCAACAACTATCGCCCGTCTGAATTGGCGGGCACGGAACGGTGGCATAGGAGCAGTATACGCAACAGTCGCCCTCGAGCGGTTTCAATACTGTCTCGCACGCTTTGCACTTATAGAACCACTGGCAGGCGTTTGTCGGCATTTCCTCGGTCTCGGCATGTCCGCATTTGGGACACGTCAATGTGCTTTCAAGCACCACGTTTTGTTCCGTCATAGTCTCACATCTGCATAATCAGATAGTCGTTGATCCGAGCCTCATTGAACACGATGACCCATGCCAGTCCGGTCATTGCTGTGCTTCCGGCAAGCCACCATTTCAGCCGCCCAATTGATCTGCGTCGATGCGATACCGACCAGGACAACGCGACCAGCGCAGTCGATATTGTCAGTACATAAAAACTTGCTGCCGCAATATTCCCGAATATTGCCAGCCAACTGCCGCCCAACCCGAGCAACATCATGGCCATGGGTAGAACACAGCAGGTCGCCACGCCAAGCGCTGAAACCGATCCTAAATAACTGAGGCCAAGGTATTTCTGCATTCTTCTTCTCCACTGGTCTTCACGGCACGGCTTTGCAGTGATGACCCAAGCGGTGTATAAATCCTGTAGCCACTACAGGATCAAGCAGGACAATTTCATATGATTGCGATTGGAGAGGCTTCCCGGCAAAGTGGAGTAGGTATTGAAACCATCCGCTATTATGAACGCGAAGGAATTGTGCCCAAACCCGAGCGCGCCTCCAACAATCGCCGTCTCTACTCACAACGTGATGTTGGAAGGTTGCGTTTTTTGAGAAAGTGCCGGGATTTAGGATTCCCACTTGCAGACGCGAAGACGCTGCTCGACCTGTCAGAAAGCAGTGGTGCAGACTGCCAAACCGTGAAGGAGATGGCAGAGCGTCATGTCTCCAATGTGCGTCGTAAGATCAAGGAGTTAACAGTTCTGGAAGCGGCGTTGAATGAACTTACTGCTAACTGCGATAGCGGAAACATATCCTGCCCAATGCTCTCCCAACTGAGGACAAGAGATAGTCACTAAGGCCTCGGTCCAGACTTGCGGCGATGCGGCGTCGAAGGTTGAACACCAGAGATGAACGTCAACCCGATCTCCTGTGATAACCTGAGGGCACCAGTAAAAACTCGGGAGTAAACAATGTCGGATATTGATACTGTAAAAGCACTCGACGCGGCTATCATCGAGGGGATCAATTCAAAGGACGCAGGTAAGGCGACAGCACCCTATGCTGAAGATGGCGCGGCCATGCCGCCGGGTGCGCCGATAATGACAGGTCATACAGCCATTCGGGAATATTGGCAGGCAGCTATTGACGGCGGCCTGAGTAATGTTGTGGCCAATCTGACCGATGCCCATGTCGGCGGAGATTGTGCCGTTACTATGGGAACCCTGACGGGCTCGATGGGAGGGCAAAAACTTGCTGGGAAGTACGTTCTCTACTTCCGAAAAGGCGACGACGGCTGGAAGGTACAGCGCGACATCTGGAACTTCGACGCATAGAGTGTCGGCGATGGCTTAACGGTTAAATCTACTGATTTGTGCTGGCAGGTCGCATCCACCGAACTTGGCTTGCGTGCCGCGATGACGTCACCACTGTTTGCTCAGCGCAACTGATGGAGTGAAGCTTTTCATAGCCTACTCTTTTGATCAGGCAGCGCTGGGATCATCTACCAGTCAGATCTGTAGCCCGACGTTAAGCCGCACGACGCTATTTGGAATGGCTGAGTTGGTCATTCATATCCGCAAAAGACACTGCCCAGAAATCCGCTAAAAACGCGGAACATTCCTGTTCGGAAATTTCCGAACGCGCACCGTCTCCATCAGTTGCCATACCCATTGTGTAGCGCAGTTCGGTACCCGTATCTGTTTCCGTCAGATGGTAGGTCTCGGGAAAGCTAACATCGGGGCGCGCAGGGTCCAGAATGCGGGTGGAGAAATACTCAAAGGGTTCCCAATCCGTGACCCGATAAAAGAACTGGGCCATTTCATGCGCGCAATGATAGCCTGACCCCGGGCCAAGACGTCCCAAAGGGTTCTCCATCTTGATGTCGCTGACGCTGTTCATCCATTTCAGCTTGTGTTCAGGAGCAACGAGGGCCTCCCACACGAGGCCTATGGGCGAATCGAAATGGTAGCGCAGGGTCCACACGCCATCTTCTTCTTCGAGAAAATCGCGCGGGCGATCAGCGCGCATCTTTTCCCATGATTTGGCCAGATCGTAGACCTTCATTCCGACTTCACCAAAATGTTCTATATCCTGGGAAAACGGCTCCATTATGTCGCCAATATCCATGGCTTTTGCGGCCGCTTCGCTAAACAGGGCATAGCTGCGAATGCCCGTGCGCTCGGCCACATCCGTCTTGGTCAATCTGTGAACAAGAATGACATCGGCGCCGGAGATGTCTTTGGCTGGCCCCAGTTGCATTTCATCGAACTGACCGTGATGGGCGATGATCTTGAGGTCCAGACCGCCGACATTGGCGCATGCCCGACACGGACATGTCGTGTTGGCGATTATATCCTGCCGTCTGAGGGTGAACGCGTTGTAGAGATTTTCGCAAATGGTCAGAAATGTCTCTCCTGACGGGAAATCTTGTCGTGTCGAATAGGCCAGAACGGCATCGCCTTCGGTTTTCCAGAAGTGCAGCGGATCTCCGACCTGCTCGAGCAAAACGCTAAGAAGGGATTGCAGAATGGGATTGGCATGGTCCATTTCCGAAGATGTCAGAAACTGAGTGTAGCCGGTAATGTCGGCAATCAGCAGGTAACCTGTGTGCGTTGTCATTTGGCAGCCCCCCCCGGTCCAAAGATCGCGTGCGCTCACCATAGATGAAAACATACTTAAACAACAAATATGGTCGGTTGCGCGAAGTGGTCCCGGTCTTCAGCCGCTGTCATCGAACCCTTGGCGTTCGCAGCCGAAACTGGAGCGGAGGCATTAACGTTTTACCCAAAATTACTGAAGTTTCCCATTCGCCCGCCGTCGGCTATGCTTTATCCATGTCGAATGCCTCTGAACGACGGCTGACCGCTATTCTGGCTGCGGATGTGGCAAACTACTCCACACTCATGGGGGAGGATGAAGCTGCCACATTAACCGCCCTGCGCCTTTTTCGAAACGACATTCTTACTCCAGCCGCTCGTAAGTATGAAGGCAGAGTGGTAAAAAGCATGGGGGACGGCTGGTTGGTTGAATTTCCCAGCGTAGTCAGTGGGATCAAGTGCGCGATCGCTATCCAAAACGAACTGACCGATAGTCCTCAGTTCAAGTTGAGGATGGGATTGCACAGCGGAGATGTCAGTTTTGCTGATGAAGATGTTTATGGTGACGGCGTCAACGTTGCCGCACGTCTTCAAGATCTGGCCGAACCCGGATCACTGGTGATATCCGAAACTGCGCGGCGCAGCCTTGATGCCAGGCTTTCAGATCACTTCACCTGTCTCGGTTCTCAGAAACTAAAAAACATCGCAGAGCCTTTGGTCGCCTATGGTTGGGGAATGTCTGCATCAGCCATCCAGAGCTACCTTTTGGAGGTGCCGGAACGACCTTCGATTGCGGTTTTGGCCTTTGACAACGTGTCCCAAAACGCGGATCAGACCTTTTTTGCCGAAGGTATCGCCGAAGATGTGATTTCCGCGCTGTCCCGGTTTCACTGGTTCTTCGTGATCTCTCGAAATACGAGCTTTTCCTACCGGGGCCGCGTCATCGGGACGGAGCAAATTGCTCGCGATCTGGGCGTGCAATACGTTCTTAAGGGCAGCGTTCGAAGGGTCGGCAACAGGGTTCGTGTTTCGGTGCAACTGATCGACGCGACTGCAAACCACTACGTCTGGACCGAACGATTTGACGGCGTAATCGAAGACATCTTCGATCTGCAGGACGAGATCACGCAGAAAATTGTAGGCGCTGTTGCACCTGAATACCTGGCTGCTGAAATGCAACGCGCACGGCGCAAGGTGGTCCCACGGATGGATGCCTGGGAATTGTCTGCGCGCGCCCATTGGCATATCTCGCAGTTCACAAAAGCAGACGTAGACGAAGCCCAGAACCTGCTCATGAAAGCCGTCGAGTTGGACCCGCAAAGCTCATTCGGGCTGGCGGATTTGTCATTTACGCATCTGATGCAATGCGTGAACGGCTGGAGTGATGATCCTGACACTTCCAAGGCCGAGGCGGTAAGTTTGGCGCAACGGGCGGTTTCGATGAACGGCCGCGACGCCTATGCCATGGCCTTACTTGGTGCGGCGGATTTGTTTTCAGGCCATCATCAGGACGCCGTAAGGAAGTTGCGGGACGCTATAGACCTAAACCCCAACGACCCCCATGCCTATGCTTTGCTTGCCAGAGCTCAGGTTTATCTGGGCGACGGCAAGGAAGCGCTCGATAACATCATGACCGCGATTAGGCTCAGCCCGCGCGATCCTTTTATGGCTTTGTGGTACTCCATTCGCTCACTCTGTGGGTTTGTGGCTGGCCAGCACGAAGAAGCGATCGAGTGGGCCGAGGCGTCAATCCGGGCCCAGCCAAACCGCAGCAGCTCTTATCTTGATCTTGCCGTGAACAATGCCCTTTGCGGCAAGCTGGATGAGGCGAGGCAGGCTGTTCTCGACCTAAAGCGCCTGAATCCCGGCGCCTCGCTCCAGTTGGCAGAACGCACACACCCCTTCGCGCGATCGGAAGATCACGAGCGCTATAAACAAGGTTTGCGCGCGGCAGGCTTGAACCGGTGAACGCGGCCCAATCCTGCCGATTCCATGGTTTTCGCCGCGCCGCGGTGCGCAAAAGTTGGAACGACCAAGCCCGCCGTTCGGCGATTTCCATTGGTCTCACGGGGCCCGGCAGAATAGCGGCTCTGTCAACATCAATCCAAAGGCACACACAGACGAGCCAAAACAGCCTTGTTTTGATCCCGCATTTCAATTCAACTGAAAACAGTGATTTACTGACTTGCCGGTCTCGCCAAATGGAGAGCGCAGAATGAACCAATCCGACGATCACCGAGTTCCAAAACCGGATGGAGCGAAACACGCGCTGGACCGGATCGTCGATGCCATAGACACGATCCCCGAGGGCTTTGCCCTTTACGATTCCGATGATCGTTTGGTTCTGGCGAACGAGACGTATCGGAAGATGCTGTATCCGGGGCACGAAGATCTGGTGAAACCGGGGATGACGTTCGAACAGGTCGTTCGAAAAGCGCTGTCGCTCAACGTGATCACAGATGCGGTCGGACGTGAAGAAGAATGGTTGGCGCAACGGCTGAAACGCCACGACAATCCGGAAGGCACCCAGATGCAAAGCCGGACATCTGGCGGGTGGATCAAGATCAGCGAGCGCAAGACCGGCGATAACGGAACAGTCGCGATCTACAGCGATGTCACTGAACTGAAGAAGGTCGAAGCACGCAACGCCGAGCTTGCCCAGATCCCCGAGGAAAACCCCAATCCGGTGATGTGTATCAGCAGTGACGGAAAGCTGCTTTTTGCGAACAAGGCCAGCGATCCCATGCTGGATGCGTTGGGCCTGAAAGTCGGGGCGGATGTCACCGAGGACTGGTTGGTCCGCGTTAGGAAGGGACTGCAGGAAGACAAGCGACAGGACTTTGAATGTCACGCCGACGGCATGGTCTACGCATTACTGCTCTGGCCGGTGCCGGACGCCCGGCACGTCAACCTCTACGGGCGGGACGTGACGCAGCTTAAGCAGGCAGAAAAGCGGATGCGCGAACTGGCGCGTATTCCCGAAGAGAATCCCAACCCGGTTCTGCGCATCACCGATCAGGGCAAGCTTGTCTATGCCAACAGGGCAAGCGCGCCCTTGATCAAAGCGCTGCAGCTGAAGGTAGGCGACCGTGTGGGAACAGGTTGGCGCAAACGTGTTGCCAAAGGTTTGCGCGAAGATCAACGGCAGGATTTCGAGTACGAGGCAGGTGGTCTGATCTATGCCCTGTTGCTGTGGCCGGTTCCGGAAGGCGGTTATGCGAATATTTACGGCCGCGATATTACCACTCAGAAACAAGTTGAAAGCGAGCTGCGCGTAGCGAAGGATATCGCGGAAACGGCCAACAAAACCAAAAGCACATTCCTCGCCAACATGAGCCACGAGCTTCGCACACCGCTGAATGCGATCATTGGATACAGCGAACTGATGCTCGAGGAATCCATCGACCAGAATGACGAGGCAAACCTGAGCGATCTCCGGAAGATTCAATCTGCCGGGAAGCACTTGCTTTCCCTGATTAACGACATTCTGGATTTGTCCAAAATCGAAGCCGGAAAGATGGAGTTCAATCTGGAAGCCTTCGATGTTCTTCAAATGATCAAAGATGTCGGAACAACGGTGCGACCGCTGGCCGAAAAAAACAACAATACACTGAAGATTGTGTGCGCCGAGAACATCGGGGATATGGTTTGCGATCTGACCAAGGTGAGGCAAGCATTGCTCAACCTTTTGTCCAACGCCTGCAAGTTCACCGAGAACGCGACAATCACGCTGTCCGTTCTACGATCGAAGAAACAGGATCAGCTGGAATTTTCAGTCGCCGATCAAGGCATCGGCATGTCGCCCGAACAAGTCGACAAAGTTTTCGAGGCGTTCACTCAGGCGGATTCCTCCACTACCCGCAACTATGGTGGTACCGGTCTTGGGCTGTCGATCACCAAGGTCTTCTGTGAACAGCTGGGGGGTGACATTCACTGCGCCAGTACTCTCGGCGAAGGTTCAACCTTCACCATTCGTCTTCCGAGTATCTGCACAGATCCGTCTACAGACCTGCTGCGGGAAAAAGGGTATTCGGGGGACGATCAGGGCGGCGCTTCAGACGCCCCATTGGTTCTACTGGTCGATGACGACCCGACGGTACATGACCTTTTGGGGCGACGGCTGCGCAGGGAAGGATACCGCGTTCTTGCTTCGGCCAAGGGTGACGAGGCTTTGGAATTGGCGCGCAAATTCAGGCCTGACGCCATCACGCTGGACGTGTTCATGCCCGAGATTGACGGTTGGGCGGTATTGTCAAAGCTAAAAAACGACCCGGATCTGGCAGACATCCCGGTTATCATGCTGACATTCGCAGAAGACCGCACTCGAGGATTGTCGCTGGGTGCCAGTGAATATCTGGGCAAACCCATCGACACGGTCGCACTTCTGAACGCGCTGAAAGACCATTGTCCACCCCTGCCGGCGCCCCGAGCCCTTGTCGTGGAAGACGAGGCTGCAACGCGTGAAATGATCAGCCGCGTTCTGGGCAAAGAAGGCTGGCAGATCGAGCAGGCCGTCAACGGGCTGGACGCCCTTAAACATCTTTCTACATCCGTACCGGACGTCATTTTGCTGGATCTCATGATGCCCGAGATGGACGGGTTTGAATTTCTGGCGGGGATGAGGAAGAACCCGGACTGGAAAGACATACCTGTCATCGTTGTCACCGCTAAGACTCTGTCAAACGATGACCGCGCGCGACTGAGCGGCTCGGTCGAGACGCTTATCAGCAAGGACGGGGATGAAATTGAAACCATTCTCAATCAGTTAAACGACATTCTGATCAAACACCGGCCTGCCTCTGCAGAGGAAACATAAGTTGTGAATGGCGGCCCAGAAGACGAAGCACAAAAAGCACAGGCCGTATGGCTGGCCAATTTGCGTCAAAACCTCATCTCTCCGATCAGCGCCATCGTTGGGTTTTGCGAGTTGCTTCAAAGCGAATCCAGACGGCTGAACCTGGATGAAGTCACTTCAGATCTAGACCGGATTTCTCAGGCGACTACGGAACTGAGTGCCTTGGTGGATCAGCTTCTGCATCCTGAGATGGCGATTAAGCTGACAGTCAGCGGTGATGAGGGCGTGAAGCGGCTTCGTCACGATCTGCGTACCCCGATGAATGCTATCAAAGGCTACAGCGAGATGATGCTGGAGGATCTGGAGGACCTGAATGCAGAACATCTTGAGCCGGACTTGCTTGGGCTTTTGGATCACACCGACACCTTGCTGCAACGTATCGACACACTCTCGGGATCGTTCGGTGATGGCCACAAAATCTCTGACACACCGCGCGAAACGGCCGCGATGTTTGCCAATCTGGTCAAGAGCATGCAGCCCCTGCCTTCAATCGCCGATGCATCTGGATCAACCGGCGACATCCTTGTCGTCGATGATGCCGAGGCCAACCGGGACTTGCTCGCCCGCCGGTTAAAACGGGACGGGCATCGCGTTTGGACTGCCGACGGCGGCTATTCTGCTCTGGATAAGTTGTCCCGCCAACCGTTCGATCTGGTTCTGCTTGATCTGATGATGCCGGATATCAACGGTTTCGAGGTCCTGGCCCGGTTGAAACAGGATGACGCCCTTCATGATATCCCCGTCATTATGATTTCTGCTCTTGATGAGATCGAAAGCGTCGCGCGCTGCATCGAGGCCGGTGCCGAGGATTACCTGCCCAAACCCTTCAACCCGATCCTGTTACAAGCCCGGATCAGCGCGGCGCTGGAAAAAAACCGCTGGCGAAAGCGCGAACGCCAGTACCTTGAGATCATGGAGGCGGAAAAGCAAAAGTACAAAGACCTTTTGCTCAGTATCCTGCCGCAACAGATCGTGACGCGCCTTAATGACGGCGAGGCTACAATTGCCGACCGCCACAACGACGTCACCGTGCTCTTTTCCGATATCGTCGGCTTCACTGAGATGTCAGCCAGGCTCGCCCCGGCACAGGTGGTTTCCTATCTGAACCGGATTTTCTCGGGGTTCGACAAAACGGCGAAGGAACTTAGCGTTGAAAAGATAAAGACGATTGGCGACGCTTATATGGTTGCCGCCGGGGTGCCGGATGGTCGCGCAGATCATGCCGAAGTGATCGTCGAGATGGCGCTTCGGATGCTCGATCAGGTCGAGGCGCTGAACCTTGAAACGGACCACCCGATGCATATCAGGGTCGGCGTGCATACCGGGCCGGTGGTTGCTGGTATCATCGGATCGCACCGTTTCCTTTACGATGTCTGGGGGGACACTGTTAATTTTGCCAGCCGCCTTGAGTCAACGGGGGCGCCGGGCCGGGTGCAAGTTTCTGAGGCTACCGCCAGACGGGTCGAACATCGCTTTGACATCTCTGAACCTGTCGAAACAAGGGTGAAAGGCAAGGGTCAGATTAGAACCTACTATGTCACCCAACGCAAAAAGGCGGCGGATTGAGTGGTTCTTCCTCAGGTCGTAGGCAGAAGGTTCCCCATCTTGTCCAGCAAACGGCTCAACTCAACCGGTTTGGTATCGAAGTCGTCGCAACCTGCTTCTAGCGCCTTTTCCCGATCACTGGCCATCGCGTGCGCGGTCAGGGCCACCACCGGAATCGACGCCGTCTCGGGCGCCGCCTTGATACGTCGCGTAGCCTCCCATCCATCAATCTCAGGCAGGCTCATATCCATCAAAATGATGTCTGGACGTTCTTCTCCAGCCATTGACACGCCTTCCAGCCCGTCCTTCGCAACGACAACGTGAAAACCTTTGCGTTCCAACCGGCGCGACAGCATATCGCTGTTCATTTCATTGTCTTCAACCAACAGAACTTTAGTCAAAACTCCCCCCTTGCGCCTCCGCGCATTATGAAAACCGATTGGCTCAAGAAGCTTCGAAACTTATGCTCGAAGGCCGTGCTCTGCCACTGGATCGTGCAAACCTACCGGTCGGTGCATTCTTTCATCAATTATATACTACGCAATGAGTATTTGGCCGACTTAGGTCGACCCACCCCCTTTTGCCAATGATGGGTATGATCCGTAGCAATTTGGTGAGCGGCGGTTCGCTTTGTGAACAGCTGGGAGGTTAAATGACCGCTCTGCGATAGAAAGACCCTCAAATTTGCTCCTGCGGAGAACGTCAGCTTCCCGATCTTGGTGCCGGAGATCGAGGTCGCGATGCGCAGACTGCAGAAGTTGGGGTCCGCGACGTGAATTCACGCCATGTCCGCATTGCGGTCGTAGCGGTTCGGCACCACAAATGGCTGGTTTCGCAACCAATGCACGAATTGCAGCGCCATAACAAACCAGGAACATCGCAGTAGCGGTTTTATGTGAAGCGATCTCTGGTTGAGGAGTGGCCATTCAGTGGAACGAGTACAAAAGGCTGCCTCGCGGACAAAGAGGACCTGCGCCGCGTTGTCGCAAATGACCACAATGCACGCATTCCAACCTCGTGAACCACCGAGACGGACCAACGGCTGGGAGGTCGGTCAGGACTGATCTGAGCCGGAAGCAAGCGCAGCGAGGTTATCGAGCGCCGCAGACCAGCCATTGTTGTAGTCTCTGAAGAGATCAGAACCTGCAAGGCTGGCGATTTGCAGAGTGACTCGCAGCGCGCTGCCTGTCTTGCTCTTCGATATTTCGTGGCTGCAAAGCGAGATCGACACTGTCTGCCCAGCGACAACAAGTGTTTCTGTGAATGACAAGAAATCAGGTGTGACAACGTGAAACAAACCGATAGTGTTGAACTCGGGCGCTTCTTTGGGGCCGCAGCGGGTCTTTTCTTGACCTCCGGCGCGACAATCATATTCGTCAATGATTACCACACTGTCGTCATTTGGTGCGCTCCACTTCTGTCGGGAGGCACGGTCGGTAATCACTTGAAAAAGACGTTCGGGGGAACAGGCGATGTCGCGTTCCAAAATCAGGGTTTCAAAGTCAGCCATCATCGCCTTCCTTCTCAAGTTGCTCGGCAAGGGCGGATAGGCGATCCAGTCGGCCTCTCCAGATACTGTGCTGGCGATGCAGCCAGTGTTCGGCCTCCGCAATCGGGGCAGCTTCCATATGTACTGTTCGAACACGGCCGATCTTTTCGGACCGGATTATCCCAGCAGATTCGAGCTTGCTCAGATGCTTCAAGAACGATGGCAAAGCCATGTCGTGGGGTGCGTGCAGTTCTGAAACCGGGGCGGGGCCGGTGATAAGGCGCTCGATAACCGCGCGACGGGTCGGATCGGCAAGGGCCGAAAAGACATTGCTCAAATGGTTTTCCATATAGCTAAGTAATTGAATTCGGAAGGGTGCGTCAAGAAAAAGATAGCCTATTGGATAAGTAATTGAATCTCACCACCATATTGATGGTCTGTTGCAAGGCGTCATTAACAGCAGTGAGATTGAGCAACGGCAGCTTTGAGCGCATCTCACTACTTCCGGCGACGTGCAGCATCCAACACTTCGGGCTCCTTCGAGTCATTCGCCGCGTCCCGCCTAAATGTCAGGTTTTGAGTTCTCGGAGGGAAGGCCTTAGATAAAAGCCATTGGACATTGCTGAACGGGTGTTACGTGAACCAACTTCTAGTTGCATCTTCACCCATCTGGGTCCTCATCACTCCAGTGTCCAATCTCGTAATCGCCCTGCTTTTTCATGCGACGTATGAACGATAGGTAGTTAACTACGCGGTCGATCTCATCCAATTCTCCAGTGGCATAGGCGACCGCAATCATCTTGAATTGGGCCTCAAGATCTTCCGCAATTTTTTCGTCTCGTCGAGCGAGACCCTTTCCCGTCCCCAAAGAAGCAGTAGTTGTTTTGTCTTCGCTCCACATCTCATCGAGATAGGCCTTTAGATTAAGCGCGGGACTATTCGAGCCCAGCTTGCCTACGGCCTCCCATATTGGTTGAAGCCGTTCAGTAAGATTTCTTCGACTGCTAGTCATGTTTCTTCACCTCGCTGTACAGCAATTCAACGTAGTTGGCCCAATCGATAGACCGCCACTACTACTGATGAGCATGAGCGGCGGAGCATCAACTTAGCTCCGCTACCAGCTTTTGTTGACTCAACCAGTCAGTTTAGATTGACGTTTTGCCCCCCCCAATCATCAGTTCCCGAACCACATCTCGTGTCTCGTTCGGGTAGGCACGAACAAACCCAGCCTCGCAGGGGATTGTCTCAACTTCTCTACGATCCAGTGCCGGACCCAAATGGATCGCGGCGATCTCAAACTGCTCTGCCATTTGGCCCAGCGTTACGTAGGACTCTTCAAACGTCTGAATACTCTCTTCAGTGATGTAGCAACGGTAGTGCTGCGTGTCTGGGTTTCGCAGTTTTATCTGCTTCAGGTATCCACCATCTCGCAATAGCCGGATTGGCTTTGGGCCAGCGGGATTTGGACAAGCCAAACGCCCCCGGCCATCAGGGGTAAGACGCTGCCTTCCCCCTCGGGCAACCCTATTAGACAAAACCGTGTCCTCGGCTGCACCTGCGGGCCGCACCACTATTGTCGAATAGCATTGCCTCGCCCCCATCCGCGTTCGCCACGTGGCAGATCAGCAGGAACAGGCGCCTTCGGCGTCTGATCTGCAAATCAGCCCTGATTTTCCAAAAAGGAAGTCAGGATCAGTGAAATCGGCTTAGGTGCTGGATGAAGGAATTAAGGCGAAATGGCAAGGTTCTGTCGCTGGTGGCAGAACTATGTGTCGCCTTACAAAGACTGTAAGGCGACACATTGATTTACCATTTAGAGACACCTAAAGTATTGATTTTCAATCATGCGGAAATTCTTCGGCGTACAGGTTTTGCCATTTGCGACTCAAAATCCTTCCACAATATAGGTGCGTCTAGAAAGCCGTCACTACCTAAATTGCGGTGCAAGTTGGAGGAGCTTCCACGTCGAACCTCAGCACGAAGTGAAGTCCGTCATCTGATAAAAAAATTTGCCCTTTTAGGCAGGAGACACCGAACAACGGGATTTCCGAACAAAATACTGTATCAATTGAACGTTTTCAGAGGATCAAACCATACCCCGAGCTTTTATTAAGCCAAATTTTGGGTTTCATTCTTCAATCCCGAAACAATTTTCAGGTATCAGCGCTAGACGGTTACGGCCTGCAACAACTTATCGCGTGGCACGTCTACCCTTGTGCCGTTGATCAAGACTTCTCCACGTCGCAACGCGATAAATCTGTCGGCAAGGTCATAGGCAAAGTCAAAGTATTGCTCCACTAGGATGATTGTCATTCCGCTCGTAGCCCTGAGGTGCCGGATCACTTCGCCTATGTGTTGGATGATGTTGGGCTGAATACCTTCGGTCGGCTCGTCCAACAGCAGCAGGCGTGGCCGCGTGATCAGTGCCCGGGCGATCGCCAGCTGTTGCTGCTGACCGCCAGAAAGGTCACCTCCGCGCCGGTATCGCATTTGCTTAAGAACCGGAAACAAATCATATATTTCGTCTGAAATGAAATGCTCGCTGGCGGGTAGACAGGAGAATCCAGTTTCCAGGTTTTCGCGAACTGTGAGCAAGGGGAATATTTCACGACCTTGCGGGACATAGGCCACGCCTTTCCAAGCCATTTGATGAGCAGGCAGGACACCCAAAGGTTCCCCATCCAGTTCCAGATTGCCACCCGAACGCGGATGCGTCCCGGAGATTGCCTTCATCAGGCTGGTTTTCCCGACACCATTGGTTCCCATGACACAAGTCACTTCACCTTGCCTGGCTTCCATGGAAATCCCGTTGAGGATTTGCGAATGTCCATAGTGCAAAGTCAGATCGGTCAGTTTCAGCATTGCTTAGCGCCCCAGATAAACGTCGATGACGTCCTGATGGGATGTCACGTGATCAAGACTGCCCTCAGCCAAGACAGACCCTTCGTGCAAAACCGTGACCTTGCAATTCAGGCGTCGGACAAATTCCATATCGTGTTCCACCACGACCACCGCGCGGGTTCTGGCCGCCTGCACCAGCAGGTCGGTGGTGTGTTCGCGCTCCTGCGGCGTCATGCCGGCGGCAGGTTCATCCACCAGCAAGAGTCGTGGCTCCTGAGCCAGCAACATGCCGATTTCCAGCCACTGCTTTTGACCGTGGCTCAGTTCGCCAGCTTTGCGGCTTAGGTGCTGATTTAGACCGATCTCGACGCTCAGGTCGTCAACTTTCCGCAAATCGTCTGTGGAGGGTCGGAAGAAAAGCACGCGAAGCCAGCCGCGTTTGTTTTGAAGCGCCATAAGCAGATTCCCGTGCACGGTCTGGTCTTCGAAAACCGTCGGCTTCTGAAACTTCCGCCCGATGCCAGCCTGCGCGATTTTTGCTTCGGACATTTTCAGCAAAGATACAGACTTCTTGCCCCAGATGACGCGTCCATTATCAGGCCGGGTTTTGCCTGTGATGATATCCATAAATGTGGTCTTGCCTGCTCCGTTCGGGCCGATCACGGCGCGAAGCTCGGCCTCGCCGATCTGGAACGACAAGTTGTTGATAGCGCGGAAACCGTCGAATGTGACCGTAACGCCGCTAACTTCAAGCAAAGTGCTCATTCGATGGCCTCCTTCTCTCGCAGGGCTCCGTCATCCGGTCCCAGATTTGCCCCATGCCTGTCCGGGTGGCGGCGGTCGGTCCACAAGTCGAACAATCCTCCGATGCCCTGCGGGGCGAACAACGTAACCAACACGAAAGTTACGCCCAGAAGCACCTGCCACCAGTCGACCCATTTGATCGTGTAAAACCCAAGCGAAATATCCGGGGCCTGCCCGCCCGTGAACCACGTACTCAGAAGGCTGACAAAAGCTGCGCCAATTACCGCGCCGTACAAGCGACCTCGTCCACCGATGGCGACCCAGACGGCCAAATAGATCGAGGCGATGGGGGCCATCTCCTCGGGGTTGATGATGCCGGCTTGCGGGTAATAAAGCGCGCCGGCAATGGCCGCGATACAGGCAGTCAGGGTAAAGACGGCCAGCTTGTAGACCTCGACCGAATAGCCAAGGAAGCGCACACGCGCCTCGTTGTCTCGGATGCCACGGATGACCGAGCCGAACTTGCCCGAAACGATCCACGCAGCGAGCATATAGCCCAGCCCCAGTGCCAGTGCCGAAGTCCAGAGGAACCAGATCGACACCACATCCTGCGAGGCGGAGACACCAGGCAGGTTTTGCAAGCCCGACAGGCCGTTATTGCCGCGCAATCCGCTGTCGTTCTGGAACAGGTACAGCGCCAGCGCCAGCGTCATGGCTTGGGTCAGGATCGACAGGTATACACCCGTCACCCGGCTGCGGAAGGCCAGCCAGCCGAAGATCAGCGCCAGAATTCCGGGCACCAAAACGACCAGTATCAGTTGCAGGGTCAGACTATGGGCAAAGGCCCAGATCAGCGGGAAGTCCGATGATCCGACCACGCCAAAAATCTGCGTTCCGATGGCGTCCACGACCTCGGTCGGCGTAGGAGGGATTTCGGCTTGCGACAGCGACTCGACCACGATCAGGCGCGTGCGTTCGTACATCAGCCACATGCCGATCATGTAGCCTCCTAGCCCGAAGAAGGCGAAGTGACCCAGCGACAGGATGCCGGTGAAGCCCCAGACCAGATCCATCGCCACTGCGATCAGGCACAGGCACAGGGTTTTGCCTAGCGTTTTGACGAAGCTGGTCGAGATCACACCAACCCCGAAACCCTCGGACAGGATGGTCACGCTCAGGGTGAACAGGGATAGGATGGCAAGAAACATCAGCACGGATGGGTTCTTGGCGATAAAGCTGCGTTCCATGGCTCAATCCCCCGCCGCGCGGCCCTTGAGGGCGATGATGCCCCGCGGCCGGAATTGGATGAAAATGATGATGAAGATGATCATGTAGGTTTGGGCTGCGAGAGTGTTCGATGGATTCATCCACTCGATGCCTTTCTGCAGAAAGCCGATCATTCCGGCACCCGCCAGCGCCCCCCAGATGTTGCCGACACCGCCGACAACCACGGTCATGAAGCTTTGTACGATGTAATCGTTGCCCAAATCCGATGTGACCTTGGCAAAGAGACCGATGGCGACACCCGCGATCCCGGCGATGCCGGAACCCAGCCCAAAGGTCAGCATATTTACCCGCCCCGGATTGATGCCCATTGACCCCGCCATGCGCGGGTTCTGCGTCACTGCGCGCATCTCAAGCCCCAGCCGGGTCCGCTTCATGATGTAAAGGAACAGCCCCAGAAAGATCATCGCCAGCACGAAGATCGCAATCCGGATATAGCTGATCGAAACCACATCGTTCAGCACCCATGCCCCATCCAGCCAACCGGGCGCGGTCAGCGGGCGGGCTTGCGTGCCGAAGATGTTCTTGGCCAGTTGCTGCAGGGCAATCGAAATACCGAAAGTCGCGAGCAGCGTCTCCAGCGGGCGAGCGTAGAGCCAGCGGATCACCAGCCGCTCCATCGCGACGCCCATGGCGAAGGTAACGGCAAAGGCCATCGGGATTGCGACGATGATCGAAAGCGTGTGATCAGGGATGAACTGTTGCACCACGTAACCGGTATAGGCGCCCATCATGATGAACTCGCCATGGGCCATGTTGATCACGCCCATCACACCGAAGGTGATGGCCAGACCAATGGCGGCAAGGAAATAGATCGACGCCAGTGAGATCGCGTCCAGTGTCAAGTCGAGTGTTTGGTTCAGACCGACCTTCAGTTCGATCTGCTCTAGGGCTTTCTCGGCTACTTCAGTGACCTCGGCAGACGGCTCGCTGTACGTTTCAAAGAATATATGCGTGTTAACTGCAGCGTTGACGTCCGCGTTCGTGAATAAGACTGGCACGAGCCCCGCCTCTGCTAGGGCGGCATACGCACGCTCGCGCATTGCGTCTGAATTCAGTTGAGCGACTGGAATGTCACCTACACGCCCCCTGACAATATTAGCCGATAGTGCCGCTCTGATATCTTCCGCAGAAACACGCGGTGGGGCGAGGTTTCCCGCAACGAGCAAGTCATATGCTTCGTCAGACGTTAAGGCATTTGAGCCCGCTTCAAGAATAACTGCGACGTTCAGGTCCGAGGGTAATTCAGTAGCGGCATGCCGGGAGGTGACGACCAACGGGTTCAAAGCGGCGCGAACATCTACGCCCAGATCGCCGGACATTTCTTCGATCGCGGCCACGCGGGCTGCGGTATCTTCGTCGAATCCGATCGTGAGCAACCGTTCGAGCCGTCGCTTTTGCGCCTTCAATTCTGCGTCGGGTTCATCGCCTATCGAAGCCCGAAGTGGCTCTAAGAGTGCACTTTCAGGATCACGCTGAATGGATTGCAGGGCCGCCAGCCGCTTCTCGCGGCTGGGATCGGTCAGTTGGAACTGCACCAACGCTGTCCCAATCATCGCGCGAATACCGCTGTTGGGCTTCAACTGCTTAAGCTCGGATTTCTCGAACGTGCCAACGACCTTGCCTGTATCGAAGTCGGTCAATTCATACGACCGCCCCTCACCTTTCTGTCCAGAAAAGAACAGACCGTCAGACTTGCGCATCCACATGTTTTTAGCGGCCCATGTCTCAAGCATCACTTGCGCCTGCGGCAAGCCACTGGCCGCGATCGCATCAATCGCTGGCTTGATGGTCTTGCGCGAGCTTTTGGCGATGATCTCCTGATGCTCTTGCAGGATCGGTTGCAGACTACCCTCTTGCGCATTGGCGGTCAGGCAGGCGCACAGGATTGCGAGTCCCGCAAGGAAAAGTCGTAACATGTGGAGAAACCCGAATGTCTTGGGCAAGGCGGGCGATTACTCCCGCCTTGCGGGAGGATTAGTAGTTCGACAGGGTCTGAACGCAGGTCTTGGTCTCGGTGTTGTACATACCGCAACCCAGCTCTTTCCAATCCGAGACCAGCACCGCCGATTCCGGCAGGAAGTCGGTCCATGCATCACCCGGCACGACATCAGTCTCACTGATGATATCGAACTGGCCGTCTTCCTGAATCTCGCCGATCAGAACCGGTTTAGCGAGGTGGTGGTTCGGCAACATCACAGCAGTGCCACCGGTCAGGTTTGGGAATTCCTGCCCGTACATCGCCGCGCGCACAGCATCGACTTCGGTCGAGCCGGCCTCGGTCGCGGCGTTCACCCACATGTTGAAACCGATGTAATGCGCCTCCATCGGGTCATTGGTCACACGCTCGACGCCCATGGTGGCTTTCCAGGTGTCCACGAATTCCGCGTTGGCTTCTGTATCCGCCGACTGGAAGTAATTCCAAGCGGCAAGGTGACCGACGAGGTTGGTGGTATCCAAACCGGACAGTTCTTCCTCGCCGACCGAGAAGGCTACGACTGGAATATCGTCCGCCGAAACGCCAGCGGCGGCCAGTTCCTTGTAAAAACCGATATTGGCGTCGCCATTGATGGTCGAAATCACACCGACTTTCTTGCCATCCGCGCCCAGCGCGACCACGTCAGCCACGATCTTGGACCAGTCGGAGTGGCCGAAAGGCGTGTAATTGACGAAGATATCGTCATCCGCGATACCCTTCTGTTTCAGGTAGCTTTCAAGAATATTGTTGGTGGTCCTGGGGTAGACATAGTCCGTACCGAGCAGAGCAAATTTCTCAACCCCCAGTTCCTCCAGGAAATAATCCGTGGCGGGAATGGCCTGTTGGTTCGGAGCGGCACCGGTGTAGAACACGTTCTTCGAGCTTTCCTCACCCTCATACTGAACCGGGTAGAACAAAAGACCATTCAGTTCTTCGATGACCGGCAGAACCGATTTGCGGCTGACCGAAGTCCAGTTACCAAAGATCACATCCACCTCGTGGACGGTCAGCAGTTCGCGCGCTTTTTCAGCGAACAACGGCCAATCCGATGCAGGATCCACCACAACCGCCTCAAGTTGTTTACCCAGCAGGCCACCCTTGGCGTTTTGCTGATCGATCAGCATCAGCATAGTGTCTTTCAACGTTGTCTCCGAGATAGCCATGGTACCCGACAGCGAATGCAGCACTCCAACCTTGATCTTGTCTTCGTCCGACAAGGCTGCGGTGGCCATGGCAGCAAAGACAACCGATCCGGCGAGCGTGGATTTGAGCGATTTCATGTAATCCTCCTGGCGGGGCCGGGAGAGAGGGCTTGCGCAAAGGCACACTCTTCTTCTACCTGATCCCCGCAACTGTTGTTGCGTTCCGTGTGGCGGTTGTGTTCGAGATCCAATTCGCGCAGCCGTCACACACCTCCGGGTCGTTTCCGCGGTGGCACCCATACGGTTTCTGCATCGCAGCAAGCTTGGCAACTTACCATTAACCCAATTTGGGAAATCGGCGAGATGCGCCTATTTTTTCATCCAAGACCGGGGTCGCTGTCTAAAATTTAGACGCACGACGTCGAAATAAGCAGATTTCGACACTGTAGATTAGTGTTCCGCCCCTTCAACAGAGAAACAGGTGCCACCAAATCAAGCTCTAAAGGTGCCCTATAACCCAAGTTACAGCCATATTGCCCACGCACAGTGCTGTTCCACCGCGTGCTACAGGTGCCGTCAGCCTGAGCACCAAGCAATTGGGCAACAGGACGGTGCTGAACAAGTTTCGCCAGTCCGGGTCTTTTAAGTGCCTGTTCCCCAGAACCAATATGCCTGATCTTGACGCGGTTCTCCTAAACACGGCTGGCGGCGTAACCGGGGGCGATTCATTTCGATTTTCCGGTAAGGCGGCGAAAGGAACCGCGCTGACCTTGACAACACAAGCCTGCGAGCGCGCCTATAAGGCTCAGCCGCAAGAATGTGGCCAGATTATTAATCATCTGACTGTTGAGGCTGAAGCCCGGCTGAACTGGTTGCCGCAAGAGACCATCTTGTTCAACGGCAGTGCTCTGGACCGACGCCTGAAAGTCGAGATGGCGCCGGATGCCGAGTTGCTGATGGTAGAACCGCTCGTCTTCGGGCGCCTCGCTATGGGCGAGACGCTTACCGATATCCGCCTGAACGATCGGATCGAGATACAACGCCAAGGAAAGACGGTGTTCCTTGACGCGATCCGGTTCTCTGGTGATTGGCACAAGCATCTGTCCAAGCCTCATATTGCAAACGGTGCAGGGGTGATGGCGCTGATCGTCTTTGCTTCGGAGTTAGCCGAAGGTCATCTGGATTCCATTCGCAAATTGCTGCCCGAGGACGCAGGGGCAACACTGATCCAAGACGGTCTTCTGGCTATCCGTATTCTGGCCGACAACAGCTTGGCTCTTCGCCGCACATTGATGCCGATTTTGCGCCGGTTGAACAAAGACACCCTCCCCCGATGCTGGATGCTCTGACATGAACCTGACACCTCGTGAAAAAGACAAACTTCTGGTCGCCATGGCCGCCGAGATCGCCCGAAAGCGACTGTCACGCGGCGTCAAGCTGAACCACCCCGAGGCTGTCGCCTTGATCACCGATGCTGTAGTCGAGGGCGCGCGCGATGGGCGTTCAGTTGCTGACATGATGCAAGCCGGAGCCGAGGTGATCACCCGCAACCAATGCATGGAGGGTGTGCCCGAATTGATCCACGAGGTTCAGGTCGAAGCCACCTTTCCAGATGGCACCAAGCTGGTGACCGTCCACAATCCCATTCGCTGAAAAGGAAACCAATATGACACGCATGCTTTTCCCTGCCCTGATCTTCGCTGGCCCCGCAGCAGCCCACAACGGAACGCATATCCACGCGCACGGCACCGATTATGCCGCGATGGGCGTCGGGTTGGCTGTTGTCGCGGTGGCCGCTGTCGCGTTGATCACAAAGCTGAACAAATGATCCCCGGAGAGGTGTTCCCGGCTGATGGTGAAATTACCCTGAACCCCGACGCTGATGCGATCACTTTGATGGTCGCCAATACCGGCGACCGCCCGGTTCAGGTCGGCTCACACTACCATTTCGCCGAAACCAACCCGGCGCTCGACTTCGACCGTGCTGCCGCGCATGGCCTGCGTCTGGACATTGCGCCAGGCACCGCTGTGCGGTTCGAACCAGGTCAGGCACGCGAAGTTTCGCTGATCCCGATCAGCGGTGCGCGCAAGGTCTACGGCTTCAATCAAAAGGTCATGGGGGCACTCTGATGCCAGCAACAATCCAGCGCTCAGACTATGCCGCGATGTTCGGCCCTACCACCGGGGACAAGCTGCGGCTGGCCGACACCGACCTAGTGATCGAGGTCGAACGTGATCTGACCAGCTATGGCGAAGAGGTCAAGTTTGGTGGCGGAAAGGTAATCCGCGACGGAATGGGGCAGTCTCAGGCCACGCGCGCCGAAGGAGCTGTGGATACGGTCATCACCAATGCTCTGATCGTTGATCACTCGGGCATCTACAAGGCTGACGTAGGCCTGAAAGACGGGCGGATCGCAAAGATCGGCAAGGCTGGAAACCCCGATACGCAACCTGGTGTCGACATCATAATCGGACCCGGTACCGAGGCCATTGCTGGCGAGGGTCGTATCTTAACAGCAGGTGGGTTCGACAGTCATATTCACTTCATCTGCCCGCAACAGATTGAAGATGCGCTGCATTCCGGCCTGACCACCATGCTTGGCGGTGGCACCGGGCCGGCACATGGCACTCTGGCGACCACGTGCACCCCCGGCCCATGGCATATCGGGCGGATGTTGCAGGCGGCGGATGCTTTCCCGTTGAATCTGGCCTTTGCGGGTAAGGGCAACGCTTCGCTGCCCGCCGCGCTCGAAGAACAGGTCAAGGCCGGAGCCTGCGCGCTTAAGCTGCACGAGGATTGGGGAACCACCCCAGCCGCCATCGACTGCTGCCTGTCGGTAGCGGACGCGATGGACGTTCAGGTTATGATCCACACCGACACGCTCAATGAATCAGGCTTTGTCGAAAACACAGTAGCGGCCATGAAGGGTCGCACAATTCACGCCTTCCACACCGAAGGCGCAGGCGGCGGACATGCTCCGGATATCATCAAGATCTGCGGCGAGAACCACGTTCTGCCGTCCTCGACGAACCCCACACGGCCCTTCACCGTCAACACGGTCGAGGAGCACTTGGACATGCTGATGGTCTGCCACCACCTCGACAAATCTATCCCCGAGGACGTGGCCTTTGCCGAAAGCCGCATCCGGCGCGAGACGATTGCCGCCGAAGATATCCTGCACGACATGGGCGCGTTCTCGATCATCGCGTCCGACAGTCAGGCAATGGGCCGGGTCGGAGAGGTTTTAATCCGCACATGGCAAACCGCTGACAAGATGAAAAAACAGCGTGGGCGATTGGCGGAGGAAACCGGCGACAACGACAATTTGCGCGTCCGTCGGTATATCGCAAAATACACCATCAACCCGGCCATCGCACATGGCCTGAGCCACGAGATTGGCAGTATCGAGGAAGGCAAACGCGCCGACCTTGTCCTGTGGAACCCGGCCTTTTTCGGTGTGAAGCCCGAGATGGTTCTGCTGGGCGGTACCATAGCCTGCGCGCAGATGGGCGATCCCAACGCGTCGATCCCTACACCGCAGCCAGTTTATAGCCGCCCAATGTTTGGGGCTTACGGACGGTCGGTGGAAAACTCGGCGATCACATTTGTCTCGCAGGCGGCCCATGCCGACGGGATCGGTGATACACTGGGATTGGCAAAGCAGACCGTCGCCGTCCAAAACACGCGGGAAATCGGCAAGCAGGATCTGCTGCTGAACAACGCGACACCGCATGTCGATGTCGACCCGGAAACCTATGAGGTGCGCGCTGATGGCGAATTGCTAACGTGTCAGCCTGCCGAAGTTCTACCGATGGCACAGCGATACTTCATGTTCTGATTAAAAATTACGCTGCATTGCAGCAAGCGCATCCCGGGCATGACCAATCACCCACTACTGAGCGAGTGAAAGATGACAGATATTAGAACACAAGGGAGGACCAACGTCTCGCAAGCTTACGAGGGTCCCAATGGCACACACAGAAAATCAACCGCATTCCGGTTTTTCCGTATTCGGTATGTTCTCGGCGGTTGGTTCGTCGATCTATTCGGCTCTTGCTCGATTGGCCGAAGCACGATCGCGCACCGATCAAATCCAGTTCCTGCAATCGCTGAGCGACGAAGAACTGCGCAAACGCGGTCTGTCCCGCGACCGGATCGTACAACACGTTTTCGCGGGTTCTATCTGGTAAAAGCTGCCCGTCCCAAAGAGGGGGCGCTGGCATGACCATCCTCCTTTGTACAGCACGGCAGTATTCTGATCATCTACACGGCGAGCCTGCGGACGCCCTGTCGCTGACCTATGAAGACCGGTTTTTGCGCCGCAAGGTTTTGACATGCGAAAGTGGCGAACAGATTCTTGTCGATCTGGCGCAAACGACGTCGTTGAACCACGGTGGCGCTTTGGTTCTGGATGACGGCCGCGAAGTAGAAATACAAGCTGCAGCCGAACCTCTGCTGGCGGTAACTGCCCCGGACCTGACGCGCATCGCATGGCATATCGGCAATCGCCACACGCCTTGCCAGATCGAAAAGGATCGCCTGTTGATCCAGGTCGATCACGTTATCCGAGACATGCTTCTCAAAATTGGCGCCACCGTGCGAGAGGTGCACGAGCCGTTCACACCCGAAGGCGGGGCCTATGGCCACGGCAGGACCCATGGTCATACCCACTGACGCCGATATCCTGACGCTGACCCAATGGTTGTCCCCTGCATATCCTGTGGGGGGGTACGCGTATTCTCACGGGTTGGAGGCCGCAATTGACGTGGGAGCTGTCACGAGTTCACAAGATACCGAAGCTTGGATTTCAGATGTGCTGGAACATGGCTCTGGGTGGAATGATGCTGTGTTCGCCGTGGCGGCCTTTAATGCGCAGAACAAAGATGAACTGATCAACGTCGATGTCATGGCGCGGGCCTTTTGCGGGTCATCCGAAAGGCTCATGGAAACCGAGCTACTGGGTCAGGCATTCGGAAATGTTACCAATGGCGTCTGGAATTTGGACCTTGGACAGTTCACCTACCCCGTCTCGATTGGACAGGCCGCAAGACAACAAAACCTTCCCTCGCTGCTGACGACCAAGATGTTTCTGCAGGCGTTCGCAAGCAACCTTGTCGCATGTGCGACGCGCCTTGTACCACTGGGACAGACTGACGCGCAAAGGCTGATCCATACTCTAACGCCATTGTGCGAGCGGATTGCCCTGAGTGCCCAAGAAGCTGATTTGCATCAGCTGAGTTCAACGGCATTTTTGGCGGACATTGCGTCCATGAAACACGAAACACAATATTCGAGGATATTCCGCACATGACGAGTATGAACGGCCCGCTTCGCGTAGGTATTGGAGGCCCGGTAGGCGCTGGAAAAACCACTTTAACCGCTGCCTTGTCTGAAGCGCTGCGCGATGTCTGCTCGGTGGGTGTTATTACCAACGACATTTATACGCAGGAGGATGCCGAAGCGCTGATGCGTATGCAGGTCCTGCCGCAGGACAGGATCATCGGCGTCGAAACCGGCGGTTGCCCGCATACAGCAATTCGCGAAGACGCCTCGATCAATTTGGCCGCCGTCGCCGAGATGCAGACACGCCATCCGGATCTCGACGTTGTTTTGATTGAAAGCGGAGGCGACAATCTATCGGCCACATTCAGCCCGGAACTGGCGGATCTGACCATCTACGTGATCGATGTCGCCGCAGGCGAGGAGATTCCCAGGAAAGGCGGGCCGGCAATTACGAAATCGGACATCCTCATAATCAACAAGACCGACCTTGCGCCGCATGTTGGCGCTTCGCTGCAGGTTATGGAACGTGATGCGAAAATGATGCGTAAAGGACGGCCCTTTCTGTTTTCGTCACTTCGTCACAGAAGCGGGGTCGACGCTATTGTGGATCTGCTTGTGAAAGGGGGAGGTTTAGAGGTTTCAAAAGCAAGTTAGCCCCCGAAACGAAGAGGCCAAGTTATCGATGCTCAAAGCCGATTGGACAAACCGAAAGCACGATCATCATTTTGGCATTTGTCTGGAGGTAACATTTTGTTTTCGTTTGCAGGCTAACTGCTAACGAAATTCAACACGGCATTTTTGACAAAAAAATGGTGAGCAAAACCCTTACCTTGACCCACGTGTTGCGTATCCCAGTTATCAGTAAAAAGCGCATAAAATGGCAGGTTTTCGCAACCATTGGATGACTGGCGGCGCCATAACAAACCAGGAACATCGCAGTACGGGTGTTATGTGAAGCGATCTCTGGCTGAGTGGTGAGCTCCTCTGCGGACAAAACGAACCATCACTTCAATCTGTCGGACAGCAGTCATTGATCCTGCGCGCGGAGAACGTCTGTTTCGAGCCCCTAGCGCCCCTTTTCCCGCCGACGACCTTCATCTGCCAAAATGTTGACGACTAACAATAGCGCTACAAATGCGGCGCAGGCCAATAAACCGAGAACCTTGCTCCAAGTGAAGAGAAAGACAGAGACAAGCATCGTGAGCATTGCAGCCGTGAAGACAACCAATGAACTGATTACAAGTCTTAAGTTGGTCTTTGTGGCAAATTCCCAAATCCGTGAATTTTCGATGCTGAGACGAACTAGACGATATCGGTGCATCAAAAGCTTCATCATATGACTGTGATATCCCTGCGACAGTTATTCAAGGCAAAGCGGCTCGTTTGGTTTATTCGTCGGTTGTCCGTTTAGTCCGCGTCGCGATGATCTCATCAACCGGTATCGAACGGCATCGAACGGCATGTTTCCAGATTTCTGCAACGATGGTGACAGCTACATGGCGATGTGTTAGCTGACGCCATGATCTGAGCGCTTTCCAATTATCCGCATTCCACACGGACGTTTCCGTGACCTTTGAAATGCGCGTATGAAAGGAAAACACATGAAACTTTTAGATCTTCCTCCGATTCAAGGCAAACGCTTCGATATCGAAATGCTTCAATACAATACCATTAGCTTGATGAAACAAGCGGATGAGGGTCCGACATTCCTGCGCCACGCAGGGCGGGTGACACATGTCGTAATGACCGAGAAACTGTTCGACGAGCTTTGGCCAGACCCGCGGCGGGCCTGGAGCATCTGTGAAATGCCACTCCGCGAGAAGCTGCCGTTAAGTGCAAAAGGATTTGCGACCACATCGAATGTCCGGAAGGTGGTCTACTTATTGCAGTTCGACAGAATGGCACAATCGCAAATGGCGGCAGGCTTTCTTCCACACCGTTTTCCATTTTTGAGCCAGCGGGTTTTGGACAAGCCAAACGCCCTTCACCGACAGGGTGAGGGCGCGGCCCTCCCCCTCCCGCGATCGCCACGAGGCAGATCCGTAGGAACAGGCGGCTTCACCGTCTGGTCTGCAAATCAGCCCTGATTTCCGAAAGGGAAGTCAGATCAAACCAAACTGTCTGCGGGAGTACAAAATGCGGGCGGCGTTTTAGTTGATGACGTAAAGGTCAAAATCAAATGATGTCCAAAATCGGGGTGCCTTCCGATGTCGAACGTTCACCCCGTTTCTGGTGCAACTGTGACGGTTGGGTCAGGTTCGTGTGACGTTCAACAAGGGGGAAGTGGCGGACCGAGGAGGATTCGAACCCCCGACCCCTTGATTCGTAGTCAAGTACTCTATCCAGCTGAGCTATCGGTCCGCGTTGGTGAGGCGCTATGTAGACCCAGGTTCCGGGACGTGCAAGTCGATTCTTGAAAAATTTTTCAAAAAGTCACGTCGCCCTGCGGAAGCCTGATTTCGAAGGTCGTCCCTTGTGGTCCTGTCTCGGCCAAAACCAGATCTCCGCCGTGTCCGCGCACAAGTTCTTGCGCGATTGCAAGCCCAAGGCCAGAGCCACCTTTTCGTACGCCACCCTGAAACGGCGTAAACAAGTTTTCACGCGCTTTGGGCGGCAGGCCCGGGCCATTGTCCTTGATCTCGATGCACCAGTCGTTTTCGTGTACGCAGCCGGCAATTGTGATCTTGCCAGGCTTACCGGACGCCACCAGCGCCTGACGCGCGTTGCGCACGAGGTTCATTATGACGCGGAAAATCTGCTCGGGATCGGCACGGGCAACCAGGTCCTCCGGCACTTCGTTGACGATCTCGACACAGGCATCCGCAACGGCGAGCATTTCACTGGCCACAACGTCCTCGGCCACATCCCGCAAACGTACCATGGTTAGGGTCGGGGCGGGCTCTTCGGCGCGTCCAAAGGCCAGCGTGCTTTCGCACAAGGACACAGCCCGCGTAATCGAATTCACCAGCTTCGGAGCCATGCGGCGCACCAGCGGGTCATCGCTGGCCTCGATCCGGTCGGTAAAAAGCTGAGCCGAAGTCAGAATATTCCTTAGGTCATGGCTGACCTTTGCCACGGCGCCACCTAACTGAGCCAAACGTTCGCGCTGCTTCAGGGCTTGCGTCAACTCAGTCTGCAACTGCTGCAGTGCCTCCTCGGCTTCTCGCAGCTCGGTCACTTTGGAATTGGGGGAAATAATTCCCCGCGCATCCTCCGGGGCCCCCGCATAGCGCTGCATGTAACCAACGACGCTCTTGATCGGTTTGACCAGAACGACACGCACGGCCAGGAACAGAAAGAATGCAGTGATGATCGAGATAACGAAAGACAGGCCAAGAATGCGAAGGCCATAATCGGTCATCGCCATGCGCAAAGGCATGCTGTCCATAGTGACTTCGATCAGCAGCCCAGCGCCTTTGACCGGCTCACCTATCACACGAATAACCTCGTTTTCCGGTGTGAACAGGCGCGTCAGGGCGTCCCGGATCAATATCCACGGCCCGGCATCGCGCAGGTCATATGTCTTGGTGATCTGCTCGGGAATGGGTGACGACAGCATAAGCTGCCGGACCTCATCGCGCCGAAGCACAACGTTATAGACGCCCGCGTTAGCCAGCAACTCAGCCTCAAGCTCTTCGGCCAGCATGTCGTCTGCCAATAAAGCCAGCGAGGCGATCTGAGCGCGCTCAAGCCGGTTCAGCAGGAAATCCTCTCGAAACCGCGCGATCGAAGGGACAAAGATCAGGACCTCGGCCAACATCACGAAGACCGTCGTCAGGATCAGAAAACGGCCCGACAGCGAGTTCAAATGGCGCTCCTTTCCCGGTCAGGGGATCCAGCGCTGGACGAACCTGACCACTCGTTTAACCGTCTGATTCTCAAACAGCCTTGGCGAGAAATAGGCTCCCGCCACCCGTTTGTTAAGCTCTCCGATCGTTGGATAGGGTGAAACCATCGCGGCGATCTGGCCCATCTTCAGGTTATTGGCCAATGCCAGCGACCACAAGTTGATCAATTCGCCTGCCTGGTGACCCACGATTGTAGCACCCACGGGGCGACCTTTTACAACCATGACCTTGATAAAACCTTTCGTCTTACGCTCAGTGATCGCGCGGTCGTTGTGGTGGTAGTCAAACCGCGCGATTTCGAACCTGTCGCCATGTTGGGCGCGTGCCTGTGCTTCGGTCAGGCCGACCTGTGCCAGTTCGGGATCCGTGTAGGTTGCCCAAGGGATATGCGTTGTCTTCGCTTTCGACGGCAGTCCAAACAGGGCCGAGCGAATGATGATCCCAGCGTGATACCCCGCGACATGGGTGAATTGCAGCCCACCGGAAACGTCGCCAATGGCGTAAACCTTTCTGTTCGTGGTGCGCAGCGTGTCATCCACTTTGATCCCGGTGCGGGTCGGCTCGATCCCGGCGGCCTCAAGGTTCAGGCGGTCGGAATTCGCCTTGCGTCCTGCAGCCAAAAGCAGGTGAGAGCCCGAGAAGATGTCTCCGTTCTCGGTCACAACCTCAATTGCACCGTTATTGTGCCTGATCTGCGCGACCATCGCCTGTTCGTGAATCGCCACACCTTCGGCGCGCAGAGTCTCCAAGACAATCTCGGCCGCTTCGGGATCATCTTTGCCCAGCGCCGTCAGCCCCTCGATCACGGTCACTTTGCTACCCAGCCGGATATGAGCCTGCGCCATTTCCATGCCGATGGGACCTCCGCCAATGATCAACAGATGCTCGGGTTTGTCGCGCAGGTCAAAGATGGTCTCGTTGGTGTAAAACGTCACCTGATCCAAACCGGGAATCGGCGGCACCAACGGGGAAGAGCCTGTTGCGATCACAACGCGCCGGGCGGCGATCAGGTTGTCACCCGCCTGCACCTGGGTCTGAGAGACAAAACTGCCGTATTCCCGGATCACTTTGACGCCGAAGCCTTCGAACCTCTCCTGACTGTCCATTGGTTCAATCTGCGCGATCACATCATGCACATGGTCCTTGGCGGCCGCGTAGTCGACCTGAGGCACCACGTCAGCCACGCCCAGCGCTTTTGAATGCGCCTGCCCATAAGCTGCCTTGCCACTGGCAATCAGGGCTTTGGACGGCACGCAGCCGAAATTCAGGCAGTCGCCGCCCATCTTGTGTCCTTCCAGCAGGATGACATTTGCCCCCATCTGGCTTGCACCTGCGGCCACCGACAACCCACCCGACCCGGCACCGATCACCAGGATATCGGTCTTCAGTTCTTGCATGAATCAGGCGTCCTTTCGGCCACGAATGGATTTTATGACGATCGGCAAAGCGGCCAGGACACACAATCCAATGATGGGGCCGATCACAAAGGGCTCCCACAGAAGCGATACGTCTGGTGATTCACCCCTGTCGAACACGCCGCCCAGCCCGACGCCGATCCAAGTGTAGACGATACCTCCGGGAATGATACCCAGAGCTGTGGTGATCAGGAAATTGCGGAACTTCACACCGACCAGCGCAGGCACCAGATTGGCGACAAAAAACGGCACGACGGGAACAAGACGCAGCAGGAACAGCACCGAGATTTCATTCTCGCGCAGGCCATCCTTCAGTTTTTTCACAGCCCCTTCCGAAGCCTCAAGCCGGGCAGTCAGAGATTCGCCCAGCCCCCAACGCGCGGCCAGAAAGATCGCCGATGCACCGATTGTAGCCGCGAACACGTTGAAGACCGTTCCGGCGAACAGGCCAAACAAAAAGCCTCCGGTCATTGAGGCTACCGCAGCACCCGGCAGTGAAAACGCCACGATGATAATGTAGATCGCCACAAAAGCACCGGCCATGGCCCAGTAATTGGCATCACGCCAGGCCAACAGCGCCTCGCGATTGTCGCGCAGCGTCTCAAAGGTCAGGTAATCGCCCAGTGTGAAAAACCCGACCGCCGCCACGGCGAGAATCACCAGCAATGGTATATGTCGCGCAAGCCCGCTGCGTGGGGCCTGAGTTGTGTCGCTCATGAGGCTGTCCGGTTTTGTGCGTTTCATTGTGCGAATAACATGCGCCGCAAGCAGCGCCAGAAACAGGGGCCTCACGCTGCCTTGATGTTTTTGGCTGGGAATGTGAGGGTTTGGGACCGTAAACCGGGCATTTTGAAACCTTTTGTGCGCTGCGGTTACAGAATTGTTGCAAAAGGCGCGAAAACCCCACCTAGGGGTTTGACTTACCCCCCGCTACCCAGTAGAGGACGGGCTTCGAACACCACGGGCAGGCGAATCCGCGCCGCACCCGACCGCATAGATTGGAGACGGAGCGATGAAACGCACCTATCAGCCTTCGAACCTGGTTCGCAAACGCCGCCACGGTTTCCGCGCGCGCATGGCCACCAAGGCCGGCCGCAAGATCCTGAACGCGCGCCGCGCACGTGGCCGCAAGTCGCTGAGCGCGTAAACCGCTCACCGATCAGGTTATGAACATGACGCCGCCGGAGGCCCCTGTGGATGGTAAGAACCAGCCCGGGGATACGCCCCCGGCGGCGTCCGTTTGCGCGCCTGATACTCTGACCGTTCTCAAGAAGCGATCCGACTTCCTGAAAGCCGCGCGCGCGCGCAGGCAGGGCACATCTTCGATGATGGTGCAGGCCCGCAAACGCGCACCTGACGAGGCAATTGGGATTCGGGTGGGCTTCACCTGCTCCAAAAAGGTCGGCAATGCAGTTGCCCGCAACCGCGCCAAGCGTCGGCTGCGCGAGGCCGCGCGGGCTGTTCTGCCCATCAGCGGCCAAGACGGGTGGGATTACGTCTTGATCGGCCGGGCCGAAACCACAGCCAAACGGCCCTATGAGGCGCTTCTGGACGATCTGCGTTATGCGCTGCGCAAAGTGCACACCGCTCGGAAATGACCCTGTTCTCACATATCGTCGCCCTGCCCGTCCGGGTCTATCGGCTGGTGTTCAGCCCCTGGGTCGGTTTCAATTGCCGGTATCAACCGACCTGCTCGGCCTATGCGCTGGAAGCCTTGGAAAAGCACGGTGCGATCAGGGGAAGCTGGCTGGCGGCACGGCGGATTGGCCGTTGCCATCCCTGGGGCGGCGACGGGTATGATCCTGTTCCGGATCGCAAAGACGACGGCGGCGGCTGTTCGTGACCTTCCGTCAGACTTGACCCGTTCCGAGCACCGCTAAACACTTGGACCCGTACTACCTGAGGTCCAGATGACATCCCAAGCCCGCCACTCACTGCCTACACATGATGTTCTGAATCAGCCGCCATTGCGTGGCGACTCCAACCTCTGGACGTCTGATCCCGTGCTGCGAAACACCGTGCATTTTGCAGGCGGGCGTTCCGCTCCATTAGAGGCTTATGGAGAAACGCTTGGGCGTGCAGAGACCCGCGAACTGGGGCGCGAGGCCAATCGGCACCCCCCGGAACTACGACTGTTCGATCAGGGCGGCAGACGTCTGGACGAGGTTCGGTTTCACCCCGCCTATCACCAGATGATGCAGACCAGTCAATCCGCCGGCTACCCGTCATTGGCCTGGGACGGGCAGCCCGGAGGCCACGCCACGCATGCAGCGATGGTGTATTTGGCCAGCCAGGTCGAACCCGGGCACTGCTGCCCGATGACCATGACCTATGCGGCAATTCCGGCCCTTGCGGCCAATGAGCAGGTCGCGTCGGTCTGGCGGCCAAAGCTCATGGCACGCAGCTATGATCCGTCGATGAAGCCGATCAAGCAGAAGGCCAGCGCTACGCTAGGCATGGCGATGACCGAGAAACAGGGTGGCTCGGACGTGCGCGCCAATACGACCGTCGCGATCCGCGATGGCGAGCACTGGCGATTGCGCGGGCATAAATGGTTCTGTTCCGCCCCAATGTCAGACGGGTTCCTGACACTGGCGCAAGCGCCGGGCGGCCTGACATGTTTCCTCGTGCCCCGCTGGCTTGATGGTGAGCGCAACGCGATCCACCTGATGCGGTTGAAGGACAAGCTGGGCAACAAATCCAACGCCTCGTCCGAGATCGAATACCACGACGCACTCGCCTATCAGCTAGGCGAAGAAGGGGCGGGCGTTCGGACGATCATCGAGATGGTGCACCACACGCGGCTGGATACGGCCGTGGCGCCGGCCGGCCTGATGCGCGCCGCACTCGCCGAGGCGCATCACTGGGTGTCGCACCGCAACGCCTTTCAGCGCAGGTTAATCGACCAACCCCTGATGCGCGCCGTGCTGGCTGATCTTGTGCTGGACTGGGAAGGCGCGATGACGTTGGGTATGCGTGTCGCACGGGCGTTCGACGGCCAGTCGCCCGAGGACAAAGCCTTTGCCCGCATCGGCGTCGCACTGGCCAAGTTCCTGAACAACAAACGCTGCCCCGTCGTCGTGGTCGAAGCGATGGAGGTTCTGGGCGGCATGGGCTACGTCGAAGACACCCCCCTGCCCCTGATCTATCGCGAAGCGCCCCTAAACAGCATTTGGGAAGGGTCGGGCAATGTGATCTGCCTCGACATTCTGCGCACCCTCACCCGCGATCCGTTGGCTGCCGACGTTCTGCAGGCCGAGCTGGACGCCGCAGCAGGCACCGACAGAGGTTACGACGAAGCTCTGAAGGCGCATCGTGGTCGCTGGCCGGAAATTCCGCCAGAGAGCGAAGCGCGTTGGTTCGCTGAGAACGCGGCCCTGTTGCTGACCGCATCGCAGCTACTGCGCCACGCTCCGAGCGAGGTTGCCGACGGCTTTATTGCCGCGCGTCTGTCAGGTGAAAGCGGTCGCATCCCGGGATCGGTCACAGGACTGGACACGGAAGCCCTGCTGGGGCGTCTGGGATGACCCGCCCACTTGCCCGGTTGCCACAACTGCTGTAGGGGCTGCGCATGTTTGACGAAGCTGACGATATCCACCCGCTCTTTGCCGGCGCGCCCTCGACCACCGAGTTCAAAAAGCTGCGCAAGCGCATCGTGCGCCAGACCCGTGAGGCCATCGAGCAGTACGGGATGGTGGACCCGGCCGCCCATGACAAGGATGGCAAACCGCCACGTTGGCTGGTCTGCCTGTCCGGCGGCAAGGACAGCTATACCCTGCTGGCGGTCCTTTATGAGCTGAAATGGCGCGGGCTGCTGCCAGTCGATCTTCTGGCCTGCAATCTGGATCAGGGTCAGCCTGGTTTTCCGGCGACCGTCCTGCCCGAGTTCCTGGAACGAATGGGCGTCCCCCATCGGATTGAGTATCAGGACACCTATTCCGTTGTGATGGACAAGGTTCCGCAGGGCCGCACTTATTGCGCTCTGTGCTCGCGACTGCGGCGTGGCAACTTGTACCGCATTGCCCGCGAAGAAGGCTGCAGTGCCGTCGTACTGGGCCATCACCGCGACGATATCCTTGAGACATTCTTCATGAACCTGTTCCACGGTGGGCGTTTGGCTACCATGCCTCCAAAACTGGTGAACGAAGAAGGCGATCTGTTCGTCTTCCGTCCCCTCGCCCATGTGGCCGAGGCCGATTGCGAGAAATTCGCCATCTCGATGAACTATCCCATCATCCCCTGCGACCTGTGCGGCAGCCAGGACGGCCTGCAGCGCCAGCAGGTGAAACAGATTCTCGACCAGTGGGAAAAGAACAGCCCCGGACGTCGCCAGGTGATGTTCCGGGCGCTGACAAACGCGCGTCCTTCGCATCTTCTGGACCCGAAACTGTTTGATTTTCAGAACCTTGCGCTGAGTCCGGGCAAAAAAGACGAAAATTCTGACGAAATTCCGCAGTTGCGTTAACGAGTGACTCAGATTGGTTTTCTAGGGTCGACCTGAGCGAGCGATGCTCAAGGTAGAGGCCCGGATAACCGATGTGGAAACATATCTCAGTCAACAGAATTCTAGACTTTCTCGCCACGGCGCTAAGCGGGCCTCCAGCGCTAGCCTTTGCACCGGCGATCAGCCTCGCCGCATATTGGATTGGCGGAGAACGCGCGCTAGTCATCGTCGCGCTGGCGCTTCCGCTGGTGTTTGCGGTGGCGGTCTCAGTCGCGAACAAAGTCGATGACCGGTCAAAACGCCAAAGCGGACTGTTGCCGATCGATGTTTTCGCTGCCGAGATGGAAGCCGTTTTCCAGGACAATCGGCGCACTGGTCACGAAGCCGCCTGCATGGTTGTGGAACTGGACGGGTTTCCTGATTTTCTGGATCTCCACGGCAATACCGCTGGCAACCTGATGGCGGACCAGTTCCGTGCTCGCGTTCTCTCCGTCATCCGTTCCCAGGACATTGCCACGGGCTTGGATCAAAGCAAGATCTCCATCGGTTTGCGTGGGTCGCAGAATCTGGACCTTGAAGCCTGTATTCAGATGTCGGGCCGACTTCAGGCAGCTGTCGAAGAGCCGATTACTTTGAATGGCACCAGCGTATACATGTCCTGCTCGATCGGGTTTTGTCTTCAATCCTCACTCCCTGATGCCGCCTTTGCCGAGTGGATCGACGCCGCAAGCGCGGCTTTGGACGAAGCACAAAGAAACGGCCCTTCGACCATCCGCGCCTATTCTTCGGAAACACAACGGCGGGCCCGCATTCGCGCCAATCTGCGCAATGAGTTTATTGCGGCCCTGGACAGCGGTGAGATTTGTCCATGGTTTCAACCACAAATTTCTACGGATACCGGGCATGTGACAGGGTTCGAGGCTCTGGCCCGCTGGGAACATCCCCAAAAGGGCGTGTTGGGCCCGCAGGTTTTTCTGCCTTTTGCCGAACAGGCCGACCTGATGGAACGGCTGGGTCAGGTGATGCGGCATCACGCCTTTGCCGCCATGCGAGAGTGGGACCGCGCCGGAGTGATCGTGCCTCGGATCGGAGTAAATTTCTCATCAGACGAACTGCGCGATCCGGCGCTGATCGAGCGTCTGAAATGGGAACTTGATCAGAATGACCTCACCCCCGACAGACTGGCCGCCGAGATTCTTGAAACCGTATTTTCCAGACGTCCGGATGACGTGATCACCCGCAATGTAACCAGCATGTCCAATCTGGGCTGCTGCATTGATCTGGATGATTTTGGCACCGGTCATGCGTCCATTGCCTCGATCAAACGCTTTGACGTCTCGCGCATCAAAATCGACCGGTCCTTTGTTGGCAAGGCTGATCGCGATGCCAGCCAGCAACAGTTGGTTGCCGCAATTTTGACCATGGCGGAACGGCTGAATGTCGAGACTTTGGCCGAAGGCGTTGAAACCCCCGGCGAACATGCACTGATGGCTCAGTTGGGCTGCGATCATGTTCAGGGCTTTGGAATTGGGAAGCCGATGCCTTTTGAAAAGACCATCGACTGGATGCTGGCGCATCAAAACAAGATCAACGGAATGCCGCAAATCGGGCGCCAGGCGCGGCCATAACCGCGAATTAACGCCACAGAACCGCGATCCGTGAGGAAATAAGGGGCGATTCCGCTTGACCTTTGGGCTTGCACTCTGTTGAACCCAGCGGGTGTCTTTCACTGCTCAAGGTGGCTGTCCCAGATGGACGATCAGAACAAGAATCTCATCCTCGCAACCGCGCTCAGCTTTCTCGTGATCCTGGTTTGGTTCGTGCTGTTCCCACCGCCCGAGCAGACCACGTCGCCAGAAACGACCGAGATCAGCGCAACAGAGGGTACAGACGTTCAGACCCCCAGCGCCACCAGCACCGGCACTGTCGGCGAAGCGACGGCAGACGCGACCGAAGTCGAGCCCGATGCTGAGGCACCTCGGATCGAAATCGACACGCCGCGTCTGAAGGGCAGCCTGTCCCTGTCCGGCGGCCGCATCGATGAGCTGTTTCTGAAGGACTACAAAGTTTCGATCGAAGAAGGCGCACCCATTGTCGAGCTGCTGTCGCCCGTGGGCTCGGACTCGGCATACTACGCCCTATACGGATGGGCCCCGGGCGCGGGTGTGGCAGGGGCTGACGTCCCCGGCCCGAACACGCTGTGGACCGTCGAAAACGGTGATGCACTGAGCGTCGATACTCCGGTTACCCTGAAATGGGATAACGAAAAGGGTCTGACCTTTCGCCGCACGATCTCGGTTGACGCAGACTTTATGTTCACCGTTACCCAGTCGGTTCAGAACAACACCCAGTCCGAGGTCGGCATGGCCCCTTACGGCATCCTTGCCCGCCATGGTATGGGTGAAGACGGCGAACTGCCTGATCTGAAGAACTTCTTCATCCTGCATGAAGGCGTGATGGTCATGGCTGACGGCGTTCTGGACGAAATCGACTATGGCGATGTACGCGATTTTGACATCGACCCGAATGAGCGTGCGCAAGCCGAGGTCTTTCAGATCAAAGAAGGCGGTTGGATCGGCTTCACTGATCACTACTGGATGACCACCCTGATCCCTGAAGAAGGGTCTGCCTTCAAGGCCGCAGCAAAATACGACTCTCGCCGCAAGATCTACCAGACGGAAACCGTTCTGCCGACGCTGACTGTTGCTCCGGGCGCAACCGAGGAAGTCACCACTCAACTGTTTGCCGGTGCCAAGGAATGGGAGACCATCCGCGAGTATCAGCAAGAGGGCGTGCAGAAGTTCATCGACAGCATCGACTGGGGCTGGTTCTACTTCCTGACCAAGCCGATCTTCTGGCTGCTGCACAACATCAATGCCCTGATCGGCAACATGGGTTGGTCGATCATCGGCCTGACCCTGATCATCAAGGCAATCCTGTTCCCGCTGGCGTTCAAATCCTACGTCTCGATGGCGAAGATGAAAGAACTCCAACCGCAGATGGAGGCCCTGAAAGAGGCTGCTGGCGACGACCGCCAGAAGATGCAGCAGGGCATGATGGAGCTGTACAAGAAGGAAAAGGTGAACCCGGCCGCAGGCTGTCTGCCAATCCTGCTGCAGATCCCGATCTTCTTCTCGCTGTACAAAGTGATCTTCGTCACGATCGAACTGCGTCAAGCCCCATGGTTTGGCCCGTTCCAGGACCTCAGCGCGCCGGACCCGACCTCGATTATGAACCTGTTCGGCTTGTTGCCTTGGGCCGGTCCGCAGCCTGACACGCTGATGGCGCTGATCTTCATTGGTATTCTGCCGCTGCTGCTGGGTATCTCGATGTGGCTGCAGCAGAAACTGAACCCGGCGCCAACCGATCCGACACAAGCGATGATCTTTGCCTGGATGCCGTGGGTATTCATGTTCATGCTGGGCAGTTTTGCCAGCGGGCTGGTCGTCTACTGGATCGCGAACAACACGATCACGTTCACGCAGCAGTATCTGATCATGCGCAGTCAAGGCTATAAGCCCGACGTGTTCGGCAACATCAAATCCGGCTTCAAGCGTACGCCCAAGACGGACGACAAATGAATGCCAAAGTGACCCATATCTGGCGGCATCCGATCAAAAGTCATGGTCGTGAAGCCGTCCAGACCGTAACAGCAACCCCCGGGCAGACCTTGCCCGGGGATCGTGTTTGGGCGGTCGCGCATGAGGCCTCCGCCGCGGATGGGTCACAATGGGTGCCTTGTGCTAATTTCAGCCGAGGGGCGAAAGCACCTCAGTTGATGGCGATTTCGGCACGGCTGAACGGCGATACAGTGACTCTGATGCACCCGGATCTGCCGGAACTCAGCTTTGACCCCGACACAAATCAACAGGTGTTTCTGGATTGGGTCAAACCGCTTATGCCCGCTGATCGCGCGGCATCGGCGCGGATCATTCGGGTCCCCGGACGGGGCATGACCGACAGCGATTTCCCTTCGATCAGCTTGTGCAACTTGGCGTCGCATCGGGCCGTTGAACAAAAGTTGGGCCAGTACCTGTCGTTCCATCGCTGGCGCGGCAACATCTGGTTCGATGGCCTTCCCCTGTGGGAAGAATTCGATTGGCTCAACCGAGAGGTTCAGGTTGGCGAGACCGTGTTCCGCGTGCGTGAACGTATCACCCGCTGCTTGGCAACGACGGCCAATCCCGAAACCGGCGCTCGTGATGCCGATACACTGGGCACGTTGAACAGCTGGGGCCATCAGGATTTCGGCGTCTATGCCGAAGTGGTTCGTGGTGGCACAATCTCCGTCGGCGATAAGGTTCACCTGTTATGAGCACTCTTCCCTTCCCACTGGTCGAAGACCCGGACGAGTTCGCGCTGGAGCGCGGGCGTAAGCTGTTTGCAGGACCGTCCGAGTTTGTAAAAGGCGTGGTTGCCATGAACGGCCTGCCAGCGCCTGATCGGCTTGAGGTTTGCTTTGCAGGCCGATCCAATGTGGGCAAATCCAGCCTGATCAACGCGCTGACCGGCACCAAGGGGTTGGCCCGTGCGTCGAACACTCCGGGCCGCACGCAAGAGATCAACTTTTTCACACAAGGCCCCGAGCTTTATCTCGTGGACCTGCCCGGCTATGGCTACGCCAATGCCCCGGTAAAGGTCGTGGAGAAATGGCAGCGGCTGCTGAAACAATATCTGAGTGGGCGGCAGACATTGCGCCGCGCCTTTGTTCTGATCGACTCACGCCATGGTGTGAAACCGGTTGATGCCGAGATCATGAAGCTGCTGGACACCAGCGCAGTCACGTTCCAATGCGTGATGACCAAGGCTGACAAGGTCAAGGCCAATGAGCGCCAGAAAGTGCTGGATCAAGTGCGCGGCGCGCTGTCGAAACACCCGGCAGCCTTTCCGGAAATCGTTCTGACCTCGTCCGAAAAGGGTGATGGTATTCCAACACTCCGCTCAATCATCGCGCATCTGGAATGATCCTGATCAGCCGCATTTTCCCTGCATTCATGTTGCTCGCGCTTTTGGTGACCAGCGCGATTCCGCAAGGCTGGATGCCTGCAATGGGGAATGACGGAAAAGTACTGCTGGTGCTGTGCACCGGGGAAGGTACGGTCGAGCAATGGGTCGATCTGAACCCCGACGGTCCAGTTCACGACGATACCGACTCGCGCGTCTTGTGTCCCTTCGCGGGCATGACAGCGGATATCGAGCTGCCTTCCACCCAAGTGGTTGTCCCATTCACCGCGCCAATCCAGGCCCGCTGGGAACATCGCGATTTCACACACCGCAGTGCCGGGTTCTACACCCGCTACGACGCCCGCGGGCCACCTCTTATCTCCTGATTCACCTCAACAAAGTTTGAACCTACGCAGGCACTGCGTAGGGCAATTAGCGAATCCGGAGACTATCATGGCAATGAATAGCCAAAACCTGGGGGATACCCCGGCGCAGACTACTGCTGCGCAAAAATTCTACTTTGCCGCCTGGCGGTGGCACTTCTACGCGGGGATCTTCGTCATCCCATTCCTAATCATTCTGGCCGTCACCGGGATGATGATGATGTTCATCACTCAGCTTGACGGACGCGACGGAGAGAAAATCGGGGTGACCATTCAGGGGCACGCGCTCCCTGTGTCCCAACAGGCCGAGGTCGCCCTTGAACAGGTGCCCGGTACGGTCGTGGAATGGATCGGCCCCAAAGCCGCCGATCTGGCAACCGTCTTCCGCATCAAAACCGAAGTGGGTCAGCGCCTTGTGGCCGTCGACCCTTATGCCGGAGAAGTTCTTGACGTATGGGATCGCCGCGCGGGCTGGTACGATCTGGCCGACAACATCCACTCCACATTGATGATCGGCACGACCGGAGACCGTATTCTTGAAATCGCGGCGGGGCTCAGCCTGCTGCTGGTCTTTACCGGGCTGTACATGTGGTGGCCGCGCGGAAACACTATGGCAGCGCTGGTGCCAAATATGCGCGCACGCGGTCGCGCAATGTGGAAGTCGCTGCACGCTGTTGTCGGATTCTGGATGTCCGGGCTGTTGGTGGTCTTCCTGATCTCAGGCCTTTCTTGGGCCGGTGTTTGGGGTGGAATGATCGTCCAGCCTTGGAGCAGTTTCCCGGCCGAGAAATGGGACAATGTCCCGTTGTCCGATGATATCCACGCCAGTATGAACCACGGGCACCAGAACGACGTCCCTTGGGCGCTGGAGCAGACACCAATGCCTGCCTCGGGCTCCGGCGCCGGGATCGATGGAGTACCACAAGGCTCAACGGTCGATATTGACGCGCTGGTGGCGCTTGGCACCGCGCTGGACATGACAGGACGGTTCCGTGTGGCCTATCCCGGTGGTGAGGACGGTGTCTGGACCCTGAACCGGGACAGTATGAGCAGCGATTCGACCGATCCGGTGAATGACCGCACTGTTCACGTGGATCAGTACACTGGCAGGATTCTAGCGGATGTCCGTTATGAGGATTACTCGCTTATGGGCAAATCCATGGCGGTTGGTATCCCGTTTCACATGGGTCTGATGGGCACGTGGAACTTCATCCTGAACGTGGTGTTCTGCCTGTCGGTCATCTTTGTCTGCGTCTCTGGCGTTGTGATGTGGATCAAGCGTCGGCCGCAGCGTGCCGGGCGTCTGGCCGCGCCGCCGATGCCTGCGGAACTGCCATTGTGGAAAGGGGCTGTCCTGATCGGCCTGTTCACCGCGATGGCCTTCCCGCTGGTGGGTTTGACGCTGCTGGTCGTGCTGGCCTTTGACCTTCTGCTGGTCAGCAACATCCCGGCCATGAAACGCGCGATGAGCTGATCTAAAAACAGGCCGCTCCGGACCACCCGGCGCGGCCCTACACGCGATCCGGTCTTGGCAGAGCTGCACAAAACTCCTAACACGGGTTCCCAGAGGGACTGCAGCCATGAAGACAAGAGATATGAACCGGGACTGGATCGCCACCGCCGCAACGCTGAACAGCGCATTGCCCTATCTGCAACGCTATGACGGCGCAATTGTCGTCATCAAACTCGGCGGCCACGCCATGGGCAGCGACGAGGCGATGGAAAGCTTTGCGCGCGACGTCGTCCTGATGCGTCAGGTCGGTGTGAACCCGGTGATCGTTCACGGCGGCGGGCCCATGATCAACGCGATGCTGGACAAACTGGATATCCAGTCCGAGTTTGTGAACGGCAAGCGCGTCACCGACAAAGCCACCGTAGAAGTGGTTGAGATGGTGCTGTCGGGTCTGGTGAACAAACGTATTGTTCAGGCGATCAACGATCAGGGTGGCATGGCCGTTGGCTTGTCGGGCAAGGATGCGCAGTTGATGCTCTGTGATCAGACGGACGAGTCTCTGGGCTTCGTTGGAAGCCCGGCAGAGATGAACCCGAAAATCCTGCATGACCTGTTTGCACACGATGTGATCCCGGTCATCGCCCCGCTGGGCGCAGGTCGCAACGGAGAAACCTTCAACGTGAATGGCGACACCGCGGCAGGGGCCATCGCCTCTGCGCTGAAGGCCGATCGCCTTCTGCTGCTCACGGATGTCTCGGGCGTTAAGAATGCCGCTGGGGACGTTGTGACCGAATTGAAGGCTGGTCAGATCCGCGAGATGACGCTGGACGGTACGATTGCAGGCGGCATGATCCCCAAGACCGAAACAGCGCTGGACGCGCTTCACAGCGGTGTTCGCGCGGTTGTCATCCTGGACGGGCGCGCGCCGAATGCGGTCTTGCTTGAGCTTTACACAGAACACGGTGCCGGATCACTGATCCGACCGGATTGATTCAGTGGTGGAGGAGACATGATAGATCGCGCCCCACTCTCCTCTGACACTGTGGTTATAACCTATGATCTGGTCGAACAGGCGGCAAAAGCGGCCGGTCTGATCGTCATGGGTGCGCTGCATCCCCGCCTCACAGATGCCAAGCAACTGGACGGCGGTACGTTGATTCTGTTGGGGGCTGGTCCGGAGTTCTGGTCGGCGCTGAAATCCTCGCCCGAGTGGCAGTCCGGCGATCCTGTGGACCGTTGGTCGTCGCGCGTGGTCGGCCAAATGGCGCAAGAGTTATCCGCCGAGGCCCATTTCCCATTTGGTGGTCCTCCCTACGTGCCATTCATCGACTGGGCGTTGAAATCAGGGCGCACTTTCAGCAGCCCCGTTGGTGCTTTGGTGCAGGATGAGGTCGGCATGATGATCTCATTCCGAGGCGCGCTGCACTTCGCCCAAGAGTTTCCTCTGCCCGAGACGCCGGGCGTATCACCCTGCACCACCTGCCCAGCCCCGTGTACGCAAACCTGCCCAGTCGGCGCGCTGAACAGCCATGACTTCTACGATGTGGCGGCCTGCCACGACCACCTTTCCACGGTCGACGGCCAGACCTGCATGACCGGAGGCTGCCTGGCGCGACTGTCCTGTCCCCTCAGTTCTGGCGCGGGGCGGGATCCGGAGCAATCCGCCCACCATATGAGAGCTTTTCATCCGTCATGACCCGCACCCTGATCCTGACCCGCCATGCAAAGTCCAGCTGGGACAGCCCAGCCCTTTCCGATCATGACAGGCCGCTGAACAAGCGTGGACGCAAGTCTGCCCCGGCGATTGCATCGTGGTTGCAGGAAAACGGCTGGTTACCGGATGAGATTCTCAGCTCAAGTTCAGCCCGAACGCTGGAAACCTGGGACCGCATGGGTTTGCAAGCTGACAAAGTGTGTTTTCGCCGAACGCTCTATCACGCTGGCCCAGTAGACATGTTGACCGAACTGTCCGGGGCCACTGAGCAGACGGTTTTGATGCTGGGGCACAACCCCGGAATTGCGGCATTTGCCAGTCAAATTGTCCGAAAGCCGCCAGAACACGCTCGTTTCTGCGACTATCCGACCTGTGCGACGGCCGTGATCCGATTCAACACCAATAATTGGGCAGATATTCAGTGGCACAGCGGCGACGTTCTGGGATTTGTTACTCCTCGCGAGCTGCTAGAATAGAAAAAGGCGAGGCCAAAGCCCCGCCTTTCTTTGCGCATGTGATCGGGATCAGTGCCCCAGAATCTGGCTGAGGAACAACTTGGTCCGCTCGCTCTGTGGGTTGTTGAAGAACTCTTCCGGTTCATTCTGCTCCACGATCTGACCGGCGTCCATGAAGATCACGCGGTTGGCGACCTGACGGGCAAAGCCCATCTCGTGGGTCACGCAGAGCATGGTCATGCCTTCCTCGGCCAGCTCGATCATGGTGTCGAGCACTTCTTTGATCATTTCGGGGTCCAGCGCCGATGTCGGTTCATCGAACAACATGATCCGCGGCATCATGCAGAGCGAGCGGGCAATCGCCACACGCTGCTGCTGACCACCCGAAAGCTGACCGGGATACTTGTCGGCCTGCTCGGGGATCTTCACCTTTTCCAGGAAGTGCATCGCACGCTCCTCGGCCTCTTTCTTGGGCGTCTTGCGTACCCAGATCGGTGCCAGCGTGCAGTTCTCCAGAATGGTCAGGTGTGGGAACAGGTTGAAGTGCTGGAACACCATGCCAACCTCGGAACGGATCTTGTCGATGTTCTTGAGGTCATTCGACAACTCGGTCCCGTCCACGATGATCGTGCCCTGCTGGTGTTCCTCCAGCGCGTTCAGGCAGCGGATCAGGGTGGACTTGCCCGAGCCCGAAGGCCCCGCGATCACGATCCGCTCGCCCTGATTGACGGTCAGATTGATGTCGCGCAGCACGTGGAAGGACCCGTACCACTTATTCATGTTGGTGATTTCGATGGCGACCTCGTCGCTCACCTGCATCTTGGAGCGGTCGATTTCGCGTTCAATTGCAAGTTCAGACATGTGTTGAACTCCTTAACGATGGCCAGTCTGAAGCTTGCGCTCCAGATACATGGAATAACGGGACATGGAGAAGCAGACGACGAAGAACAGAACGCCAATAAAGGCAAACAGTTCCCAGTAGATGCCATTCCACGCGGTATCAGCGCGGATGCCGTTTGTCAGGCCGATCACGTCGAACAGACCGATGATCGAGACCAGCGTGGTATCCTTGAAAATGCCGATAAAGGTCGACACGATGCCCGGGATCGAGATTTTCAGAGCCTGCGGCATGATGATCAGCCGCTGCGCCTGCCAGTAGTTCAGGCCCAGACTGTCGGCCCCTTCGTACTGACCGCGCGGCAGTGCAGCCAGACCACCCCGGATCACCTCGGCCATATAGGCCGCCGAGAACAGGGTCATCATGATCATCACCCTCAGGATGATATCGAAATTGGTGCCCGGCGGCAGGAACAGGTTCAACAGCAGAGATGCCACGAACAGCAGGGTGATCAGCGGCACGCCGCGGATGAACTCAATAAAGCCCACGCACAGATACTTAACGATCATCAGATCCGACTGACGACCCAGCGCCAGAAGGATGCCGATGGGCAACGAGACACCAATGGCCACAACACCCAACAGGATCGCTAGCATGAAGCCACCAAAGTCGCGGCTTTCGACTGGGGCAATGCCGATCGGAATGACGGAGTTGATCGCGTCGGCAACCGAACCGGAAGCAAACAACCACCAAAGAATAGGTAGCGCGACCGCAACGATGATCGCTGTCAGTGAACCAGCGACTGGGAGAACAAACTTGTATGCAAGAAACCCAATGGCCAGCCCAGCCGCGACCATCAGCGGTCCCCAGATGCTGCCGCCCCACATCAGCCAAGGCAACAGGAACGGATAGGCCGCTGTCACAAAAAGCAATTTGCGCGGTACGTTGGTGAACAGCACGGGTGCTATCGCGACAAGCAACAGGATGAAGGTCAGGTTCGGCCGGAAATATGCGGGCCAACCGCCGGTTTCGGGTGGGTTAGACCACGTTGCATCCGGATGCGCCGGATAAGGCGGATAGAAACCGTACAGCAATTGCAGCCACCGGTCCTTGATAACTCCCCAGCAGGCATGACCATGCGTATCGCCCCACGTCGCCATCATGATCTCACGGCATTCCGACAGTGAATTGGCGTTCCAAACGGATTCAAACGTCCAGGTCAGGATGTTGGAAAGCACATAATAGATGAAGATCAGCGAGATAACGGTCAGGATCGCGTTAAGCCAGCTTGAGAACAGATTGTGCCGGATCCAGCCCAGTACGCCTACTTCTGAGGCAGGTGGCGCCTGTTCCGGCAACATTTCCGTGCGGACAAATGAAACATCACTCATATTACCGCTCCACCAGTTTGACACGGTTGTTGTACCAGTTCATCACCGCCGAAATGCTCAGCGAGATGGTCAGATAGACCAGCATCAGCAGCAGAACGCATTCCAGCTCGCGGCCGGTCTGGTTCATGGTGATGCCGCCAAGGGTCCCCGTGATGTCCATATATCCGACCGCAATCGCCAGCGACGAGTTCTTGGTGAGGTTCAGATAGTTCGAGATCATCGGCGGGATGATCACCCGCAGCGCCTGAGGCAGGATCACAAGGCGCATGGTCCGACCCGGGCGCAGACCCAGAGCGGATGCGGCCTCGGTCTGACCTTTCGAGATGGCCAGGATACCAGCGCGAACGATCTCGGCGATGAAAGCCGCTGTATACAGCGACAGGGCCAGCCAGAGGGCAATCAGCGAGTTCCGCAAATGAGTGCCGCCGGTGAAGTTAAAGCCTTTCAACTCGGGGTAGCCTAGATGAAAGCCCAGCACAGTCAGCAGAATGATCGACGGAACGAACAGCAAGCCCAACTGGATGTGCCAGATGGTTGGACGGTCGCCCGTCTTTTCCTGCGCCGCATTGGCCCAGGCCGACACTTTGCGCATTGCGAAGATGCTGCCGCCAAGCACGATCAGGAAGGCGATGAGGTCCAGCGAAACATCGAACCGCAGGCTTGATGTGCCGAACAGGTGGATGTCACCCAAACCACGCGAAAACAGGAATTCGGGGATATAGACCCCGCGATTGGTCACAGCGACTGTGCCGAACAGATCCATAGTGGCTTCTGGGTTTTCACCCCGGAAGGCGCGCGGTGCAGGCAGGCTTTCGATCAGGATGGCCATGGCGAACACGATCCACAGCAGCACCGGCACGTTACGGAACATCTCGACGTAGACGGTCATGATCCGGGCGATCAGCCAGTTGTTGGACAGGCGCAGGACGCCGACCATGACGCCGATAATTGTCGCCGTGATACAGCCCAGAACTGCGACAACCAGCGTGTTCAGCAGGCCTATGAACGCCGCGCGCAGATGGGTATCGCGTGAATCGTATTCCAGCAGACGCTGGTTGATGTCATAACTGGCCGGTTCGGCGAAAAAGTCGAATCCGACTGTTCTGCCCAGCGTTTCGAGGTTTTGAATGGTGTTGTTGATAATCCAGGCTGCCAGAAGCATGAAACCGATCATCGCTATGACCTGAATGGTCGCAGATCGGTACCGCGTATCATAAAGGAGCATGGACAGCCGGAACTGCTCCTTCGGCGGGTCAGTGAGAGTCGTCATGACCTATGTATATCCCCGTGCATCCCGTTTTTTGCCGGCAAAGTTGTTCTTTGCTCAATCTAACCGGGAGTGTTTCTTATTGATGGAAAAAGGGCGCAGGTTGCCCTGCGCCCTTTTCCGTGGATTTTAGCGGAACGGCGGTGCGTACAGCAGACCACCATCGGTCCATTGTGCGTTCAGGCCGCGTGCCAGACCAATCGGAGTTTCTTCACCGATGTTCTTGGCAAACACTTCACCATAGTTGCCGCCGACTTTGATCGCGCGCTGTGCCCAGGTTGCGTCCAGGCCAAGCATCTCACCCAGAGTGCCTTCGCTGCCCAGCAGACGGTTCACTTCGGGGTTGTCGGTACCTGCAGCCATCTCGTCGATGTTTGCCGAGGTCACGCCCATTTCTTCAGCGGCGATCAGCGCGTTCAGAGTCCAGCGAACAACGTCGCCCCACTCGTGGTCACCGTGACGAACCAGCGGGCCCAGAGGCTCTTTCGAGATGATCTCGGGCAGGATCACGTGATCTGCTGCGTTCTCGAAGGTGGCGCGGGTTGCGGCCAGACCGGATGCGTCAGTGGTGTAGACGTCACATGCACCAGCCAGATACTGCTGCTGCGCTTCAGCGTTGGTTTCGATCGGAACCGGCTCGTAGCTCATGTTGTTGATGCGGAAGAAGTCCGCCAGGTTGAGCTCGGTGGTGGTACCGGTCTGAATGCAGACAGTCGCACCGTCCAGTTCCTTGGCTGAGCTTACGCCCAGAGCCTTCGGAACCATGAAGCCCTGACCATCATAGTAGTTGATGCCGACGAATTCGAATTTCAGGTCGACATCGCGGCTGAAGGTCCAGGTGGTGTTACGGGCCAGCATGTCGATCTCGCCCGAAGCCAGCGCGGTGAAACGTGTTTTACCGGTGGTCGGGATGAATTCAACAGCGGTCGGGTCGTCCAGAACGGCGGCTGCTACTGCGCGGCAGACAGCCACGTCAAAGCCCTGCCATTCGCCATTGGCATCCGGGCTGGCAAAGCCGGGTACGCCAGTCGCCACGCCGCAGTTCAGTTTGCCGCGCGCCTTGACATCATCAACAGTGCCCGCCGCCGCTGCGCCAGCAGCCAGGCCGGCGACAGTTGCCACGCCCAAGATTACGGATTTTTTCATTTTTACCTCTTCCTGATTATCCGCCCCGGTTCGGGACGGCTCTGTCCGGCACCCTTGGCACCAGAAAGGTTTCCCCAAAGGTGTCTCCCCTTTAGTGGCCACGAGTTTGGGCGCATTCATAAACAAACGTCAAGGGTCGGATCAGTGAAAACGATGAGTCAATTCAGAGATGACCTCGTCTGCAACACAAAATCAGGCAGAATAGGCTCAAATCGAGATATCAAAGAACCGTTTAGCGTGTAAAAAGGCAGCTTTTTTGGTTTCGGCAACCGCGTGGGCCTCGTCATCGTGGCCCCATTGTTCGATTTGCCAATCCTCATCTAATCTTGAGATTTTCCAGATTTCACCCGGAGTGCGCCAATTCAAGGCCGACGCAAAGCCCAGAACCAAAGATCCGGACAGGCTGACGAGATCGTGAAAAGCGGCAAGCTGGAAGTCGTTGAATTCATGAACGCGCTGCCGAAGCGTATCCAGCGCAGGCGCAGATTGCGGCTGATGCAGCACACCGGCCACAGGAACAAGGCGCACAGCAAAGGTTTCCGCCGCCCAATCCAGAACCGGGTCCCATTGATCTGCCTGCCGCTCTTGCAACTCGTGCGGGTGGGTCGCCCTGTAACACAGCAAGTCCGAATCGCCGTAATCGGCCAGCATATCTGCAACCTCGGCGTGCTGGTGACGCACCTTGTCGATGGCTGCGTTGGCAGACCGGGTGAACGGCATCAGGGTCGGGTCGACTTCTTTTTCCTGTGCGTCCCACTCTGCCGCGACCTCTTCGGCCATTGCGCGTGTCGGCAATATCAACCCGGCTTTGGCAGGCGTTTTCACTCGGCGACCGTCCAGTTCGACCGTGTATCCGTCGTCCGCTTCAACAACGGCGCTCGCAGTCCAAAATCGTTTAGGCTTCCAGTCGCTCATGTCTTCAGGTCCAGATGTCATCCAGCGCGCGCGGCAGCTGGTCAAAAGTCTCAATTACGCAGGTTGCGCCATCCAGGGCGGATCGGTCGTGATAGCCCCAGGACACACCAATGCCCGCAACCCCGGCGGCCTTGGCCATTTCCATGTCAAACATGGTATCGCCGATCATTGCCGTATCTGCCGCCTTAACGCCGGTCTCTGCGCGCGCCGTGTCGATCATCGACGGGTGCGGCTTGGAGGGATGGTGATCTGCAACCTGCCGCGTTACGAAATAGCGCTCCAGAGCATGCCCTTCGATCAAGGCATCCAGCCCTCGCTGAGATTTTCCGGTGGCCACGCCCAACAGAACTTCGGGGATCGCGTGCAGGGCTTCGATCACCTCTCTTGCTCCGGGGTAAAGCGGCGAGCTTGCAACACCTTGGTCAAGGCGATGCGCGTGGTAGGCCTGCTTGTAACCTTCGACAAGGCGTTGCTGGACAGCACCGGACAGGTCGGGTGCCAATTGCGCCATCGCATTAGGAAGAGACAGGCCAACGATGGACAGAATCGCCTGGCGGTTGGGAACCTGCAAAGACAATGCGTCAAAACTGGCGGTCATGGCCGCAACGATGCTGCCCTGACTGTCGACCAGAGTGCCGTCGACGTCAAACAACACCAAACGCAAGGGTGCGCTCATTGCAATTCCTCGAACGGGTCGTCCGCGGCCAAATCCTCGGTCCAGCCGAACGTGTCCCAGCTGTGCTTCATGTGCTCGGGCAAAGGTGCTTTGACTGTGACGGTCTTACGCGTCACCGGGTGCTGGAACGAGGCTTGCCGCGCGTGCAGGTGCAGCTTTTTGCTGATGATCCCGCCCAGTTGCGCGCCCCAGCCGTCGCCGAGATTCTCTTGCCCCGAACCGCCGTATTTGCCGTCACCGATAATCGGATGCCCGATCGCTGCCATATGTGCCCGCAGCTGGTGCGTGCGGCCGGTGATCGGCTCCATCGCCACCCAGGCTGCACGCCCGGCCACGCGGTAGAGCGTCGCATAGAGCGTGTGCGCCCGTTTTGCGCCGGGATTGTCGTCGATCTCGTTTAGGTGAACGGCGACCATCTTTTCACCCTCACCTTGCTTGCCATGACCCGGAGCCTTGACCAGCCCGGTCTTGATCTCGCCGAGATAGGGGGTCGGTACGCCAGCCACCAAAGCCCAGTATATCTTGCGCGTGTCGCGGTGACGGAACGCAGCCGTCAGCCCCTTAGCTGCCTCACGGGTCCGGGCCAGCAGCAGAACGCCCGAGGTGTCCTTGTCCAGCCGGTGCACAAGGCGGGGGTTTTCGTCATAGCCGAACCGCAGCGCCTCGGACAGGCTGTCCACGTGGCGGGTCTGACCGCTGCCGCCCTGAACCGGCAGGCCATGCGGCTTGTTCAGCGCCAGCACATGATCGTCGCGGTAGATCACGCAGGACTGGATCATCTTGGCATCGGCGTCCGAGATGCTCCGTTTGACTTCAGCGGGCTTGTGGTCGGCATCCGGCAAGGGCGGTACGCGCACGACCTGACCAGCCTCAAGTCGGGTCGAGGCTTTGACCCGCCCGCCTTCGACGCGCAGTTCACCCTTGCGGCACATCTTCTCGATCCGGCCCTGACTGACATGTGGAAACAGACGGCGCAGCCAGCGATCCAGCCGTTGGTCGCCGTCACCTTCTGCCACGGTGATCATCTGTACGCCGCTCATGCCGATATCCCCTGCGTCGCGCGGATTATCCGCCCGGTAAACCAGTGTGTAAGTGCCCTAGAAAACATGCGCGTCTGTGGCGTGCAAGGGGCCAAGAGTCAAGCCGGTCAGATGTTCGAGAAATCCCCGTGCCGTCCTGCACCATCGCGGAAACGCCCTGCCCCGGTCGTGCCTTCGCGCCGGATCGCCTCTAACCCGTTGGCCCATTCGACTTTCAGCGCCTCACGCACCGGCATTCCCCGCGTCTCGATGATCGAGCGGCGGTCGGCACGTACGGCCTCTTGCGGGAAACGGGCGATCTCATGGGCCATGGCTTCAGCCGCGGCACGCGCTTCGCCATGCGGGACGATCTTCTCGGCCAACCCGATCCGATAGCATTCCTCGGCTTCGACCTTGCGGCCCGTCAGGGCAATTTCCAACGCCTTGCCCTGCCCAACCAATCGCGGCAGCCGCACGGTTCCTCCGTCCATCAGGGTAACGCCCCAGCGGCGGCAATAGACACCCTGATAGGCGGTTTCGGCCATTACCCGGATGTCACACCAAAGAGCCAGCTCCATTCCACCTGCCACCGCTGCACCTTCAATTGCGCCGATCACCGGTTTGGACAACTCCAGACGCGATGGCCCCATCGGACCGAGGGTCGATGGAGCAGAGCCAATCGGGAATGCATGTTTTTCATAGTAAGGCTCTCCCAAATCCGGGTCAGACAGGGTCGCGGCCATCTTCAGGTCCCAACCGGCGCAGAAATTGCCGCCTTTTCCCCAGAACACGGCCACCTTGGCCGGGCTCCGCTCGAATTCCAGAAAAGCATCGGTCAGCGCCTTGGCGTGATCACTGTCCACGGCGTTCCGCGCCTCTGGCCTGTCGTGAATGATGGTCCAGACGTCATCCGTTTTGTCGATAGTTACGGTCATGAGCTTCCTCCCTCGACTCTCACGATCTCAGGGAAGCTGGATTTTTGCGCTCTGTCGCCTGTGACGCAGCGGCGTCTTAGCTGTTCCGCTGTGCGCGCAGCTTGGCGAAATAGTCCAGCCGCTTTTTCAACTCACGCTCAAAGCCGCGTTCGACCGGTTGATACAGCTCGGGGCGTTCCATGCCATCGGGGAAATAGTTCTGGCCCGAGAACCCATCCTCGGCATCATGGTCATAGGCATAACCCGCACCATATCCCTGATCCTTCATCAATGAGGTCGGCGCGTTCAGGATGTGTTTCGGAGGCGGCTCGCTACCCGATTGTTTGGCCAATCGCATGGCTGCCTTGTACCCGACATAGGCCCCGTTCGATTTCGGTGCCAAAGCCAGATACACCAGTGCCTGCGCCAACGCCAGTTCCCCTTCAGGGCTGCCAAGCCGTTCATAGGTCTGCCACGACTGCAGGCAAATCGCCTGCGCCTGCGGATCGGCGAGGCCGATATCTTCGACCGCCATCCGCGTGATCCGCCGCGCCAGATACCGAGGGTCCTCGCCGCCGGTCAGCATTCGTGCAAACCAATAAAGCGCCGCGTCCGCGTCGGACCCGCGCACCGACTTGTGCAGCGCCGAGATCAGATTGTAATGCTCATCTCCGGATTTGTCGTACTTTGCCGCGCGCCGCATCAGTCTTGTTGAAAGAGCATCCGGGTCTAATGGCGCATCCACAGACCACGCCGCGACCTGTTCGATCAGGTTCAAAAGCGCGCGCCCGTCGCCATCCGCCATCTCTTGCAAGGCCTCGCGGGCTGCCCCTGTCAGCGGCAACGCGCAATCCAATTCTTTCTCAGCGCGTTGTGTCAGACGCTCCAAATCAGCCAGGCTGAGGCGTTCCAGAACCAGAACCTGCGCCCGGCTGAGCACAGCGGCATTCAGTTCAAATGACGGGTTCTCGGTCGTCGCACCAACCAACAGGATGGTGCCATCTTCCATATGCGGCAGAAACCCGTCCTGTTGTGCTTTGTTGAAACGATGGATTTCATCCACGAATAACAGCGTCCCCTGCCCGTTCTGACGCCGTATCTTGGCGGCCTCGAATACTTTCTTCAGGTCCGGAACACCTGTGAAGATCGCGCTGATCTGCACGAAATGCAGGTCGGTTTCCTGCGCCAAAAGACGCGCTATGGTGGTCTTTCCGACACCCGGAGGACCCCAGAACACCAAACTGGACAAACTGCCCGATGCCAGCATGACCCCCAGAGGCGCGTCCGGACCAAGAACCTGTTCCTGCCCAATGACCTCGGCCAACGATTTCGGTCGCAGCCTGTCAGCCAACGGACGATGCGGTGTCGCAGCGGGCTCGGTGGCCCCGGTGTCGAACAGATCGCTCACGAGGTCACAGACGGAACCGCAAGGACACGGCCTGTCCGCGCCGCATCACATCCAAAGTCAGCCTGCGCCCCGGATCCGTCAACGCATCCACGACGTCTTGGGGGTGCTCAATATCCGCGCCATTGATGCTGATGACGGCATCACCTGCACGCAGGCCCGAGCGACCACCATACCGGCCCGCGTCCACCACGACGACACCGGTTTGCGACAGCAACAGCCCCATCCGGGTAATCACCTCAGGGTTCACGCGGGACACCTTTAAACCGGGCATCACGGTGTTGTCGTCCAGTACGGTTTCATCTGCTGGCGGTGTTTCCGGCGCTCGGATCAAATCGACTTCGACGTCAGCGCTATCCTCGCCTCGCAACCGGGTCAGGACCGAAGTGCCCCCTACACCAGCGACAGACATGCGGAACTTCATCTCGGCCGGCGAGTTTACCTCATCCCCGTCCACATGAGTCACCACATCACCTACGCGCAGACCGGCCTCAGCCAGCGGGCTCAGGCTGTGCAGGTCAGAGATCACAACACCCATCGGAATTACCAGCCCAAGGGATTCTGCAATGTCTGCGCTCATATGCTGACCAGCGACGCCTGCCCAAGGGCTGACGAAACTGTCATTGCCAGCCTTGGCCTGGCGCAGGAATTCGGCGACCAAATTGGCCGGGATCGCGAACCCAATGCCGTTGGAACCACCCGAACGCGTCAGGATCGAAGTGTTGATCCCGATCAGATCGCCATTCACGTCGATCAATGCCCCGCCGGAGTTGCCCGGGTTGATCGCGGCATCAGTCTGAATGAAGTACCCACGCGCATTGCCCGTGGCCGTTCCTGTACGTGCCAGCCCGGAAATAATACCTGACGACACAGTCTGGCCCACACCAAACGGGTTGCCGATGGCAAGCGCCAGCTCTCCCACCTCTACCTGATCGGAGTCGCGGAAGTTCAGATGCGGCAGATCTTCGGCCTCTTCCAGACGAAGAATGGCAATGTCGCTTTCTTTATCCCCCAGAACCACCTGCGCCGAATATTCGCGCCGATCCGTTGTCACCACGCGGATTTCCGTGGCCGTTCCAACCACGTGATAGTTCGACACCACATAGCCGTCTGCTGACAGGATGACGCCAGACCCCAGCGAGTTCTGAACCCGTGGGCGCGGTTCGGAAAAACCTCGGCCGAAAAAGTCTTCAAAAAACGGATCCGAAAAGAAGGGATTGGATCGCCCCTGCCGCACGATCTTGGCATAGATGTTGACGACTGCCGGCGAGGCCTGTTTCACCACAGGGGCAAAACCCAGGCTGATTTCGGCCTGCGATGTCGGAACTTTCGTTTCGGCGCTTGCTGAAACAGCAAACGTCGCCAACATCAGAGAACAGAGAATTTTGCGCATGATCCATCCGTCGATTACTCGCCCATCGGATATGCGTCTACATGGGCCGTAATGCAAGCATCAGCTCAGCGCGTTGGGCCGTCAATCTAAAGGGGCGTGCAGGCGGGTACCTTCCGTGATGATCCCACCGCGTTGTCCTACTTCAATTGTGCCATACCGTTGTCTGAAGACTTCGGGCAATTCGCGGTCCCCTTCGGGCGAAAGCCAGAGCCGTAGCAAATGACGGCGCTCAGCGGGGTCCGGCCAGTCCACGAATCCGGTTCGGTCATGCAATTGCGAGTGGTTGTACACGAATTGCATGTCCCCCGGTTGTAGCCGCATGGTCAGGCAAAGGTCGGGATCATTCGCCAACGCGTCAAAGCGATCCAGCGCCTCGACGTGGTCCGATGTAAGCCGCATCGCGTCCGGAAAACGCTGAGCACTGTCGATATATTGCCTTTGGTAAAACACCGTCAATTTGCCATCATGCCAGGAAAACGGCGGGATCGTCATATATGGTTCCATACCGTCGGGCACTTCACCTCGTCGATCAGTCGCAATCGGATCGAACAACAGTTTCAACAAATCCGGGCACTCGGACCGCATCCTGTTAAAAATCGTCTCTGCACTCACCAGCAGCGAGTCCCCTCCTTCCTTGGCCTCGCGCAGGCACAAAAGGCCGACGATGTCGGCGCTGTCTGTGTGAAAGGTTTGACGCTCATGCGTCTGATAAATCCGGGTGTTCGGATCGTTCGCATCCGCACCGATATCCCGAACGTGCCCCAGAATGTGACCCTGAGCGTTCTGCGACCGGGCCGAGCCCAAATGGGCACCGACGCCGCAGAAAATCGTAGCTGCCATCTGTTGCGTGTAATCCTGCACCGGAAGGCCACGGATCACTTCGAACCCAATCCCGTTGATCAGCTTGTCGCGCAGCATCGCCAGATGCTGGTCAAATCGTTTCAGCGGGAAAGCGGCCTTTGTGATCTCACCGATATCTCTTCCAAGGCTCAGGTAATGACGGGCGGCTTGCTCAAGGTCGTCGATGTCGTCCGCCGTCAGGTCGATGATCCATTCACTCTGGCGCGTGCGCATGTCCTGACCGATCCAGACAGACGGCCCTGTCAGTTCGTTCGGTGTTTCCGTTGGGATTGCCATCATCCGTCCTCCACGCTCAGCATACAGCATGATCTGCGACGTTCTGGATTTCATCAACGGATACCGCCGCAAATGCTTTGATTGCGACACTGCGGGGTAAAAAAGAAAAAACCCCCGCGTCCGGGACGCAGGGGTTCAAGTTAGAAAGCCAGGCTTTCTTATTCTTCGTCAGCAGCCTCTTCAGCGGCAACGCGCGCTTTATCAGCTGCGCCTTTGGCGTCTACGTCACGATCAACGAATTCGATGATCGCCATCGGCGCCATGTCGCCATAGCGGAAGCCAGCTTTCAGGATGCGGACATAACCGCCCTGACGCTCGGCGTAGCGGGGGCCCAGAACTTCGAACAGCTTTGCGACGTCTTTGTCTTCTTTCAGCTGTGCTGCGGCCTGACGACGGGCGTGCAGGTCGCCGCGCTTGCCCAGAGTGACCAGCTTTTCGATGATCGGGCGCAGTTCTTTTGCCTTGGGCAGAGTTGTTTTGATTTGCTCATGCTCGATGAGCGAGCCAGCCATGTTCGCAAACAGCGCCTTGCGGTGCTCATGAGTACGGTTCAGGCGGCGGTAACCACGTGCGTGACGCATTTTCTAGTTCCTTCTTTCGCGTTTTGCTTTGTCTGGCCGGCGATGCGTGTCACCGGCTCTCCTTGGGGCGGAAGTGCCCATGCAGTCCCCGGAAGCCCGGGCATTGGTGAAGACGCGCTTAGAACGCGTCTTCGAATTTCTTCGCCAGATCTTCGATGTTGTCGGGCGGCCAATCCTCGACATCCATGCCGAGGTGCAGACCCATGCCAGACAGCACTTCTTTGATCTCGTTCAGCGACTTGCGGCCGAAGTTCGGGGTGCGCAGCATCTCGGCTTCGGTTTTCTGGATCAGATCGCCGATGTAAACGATGTTGTCGTTCTTCAGGCAGTTTGCCGAACGGACCGACAGTTCCAGCTCGTCTACTTTCTTCAGCAGCAGCGGGTTGAACTCCAGACCATCGTCTTCGTCCTGGCGGCCAGCCGATTCCGGTTCGTCGAAGTTGACGAAGATCGACAGCTGATCCTGCAGAATACGTGCGGCAAAAGCCAGCGCGTCTTCCGGCGTGATCGAACCGTCGGTGTCGATCTTCAGGGTCAACTTGTCATAGTCCAGAACCTGACCTTCACGGGTCGGCTGAACGTCATAGGCAACCTTTTTGACGGGCGAATAGATCGCATCGATCGGGATCAGGCCGATAGGTGCGTCTTCCGGCTTGTTCTTCTCAGCCGAGACATAACCCTTACCGGTGTTGACGGTGAGCTCCATGAACAGGTCAGCGCCATCGTCCAGGTGGCAGATGACGTGATCGCGGTTCAGAACCTCGATACCAGCGCTCTCGCTGATGTCACCAGCGGTGACAACTGCAGGGCCTTTGGCATTGATCGACAGGCGCTTGGGGCCTTCGACTTCCATGCGCAAAGCAACCTGCTTAAGGTTCAGGATGATGTCGGTGACGTCTTCACGTACGCCCGCAACCGAGGAGAACTCGTGCAGGACGTTGTCGATCTGAACGCTGGTGATGGCCGCGCCTTGCAGCGAGCTCATCAGAACGCGGCGCAGCGCGTTGCCCAGAGTCAGACCAAAGCCACGCTCCAGCGGCTCGGCAACCAGAGTCGCCTGACGTGCGGGATCGTTGCCCGGCTTGCCTTCCAGCTGGGTCGGCTTGATCAATTCAGCCCAATTCTTATGGATCATGTAATCCCTCCATTCCTGTCCGCGCCCCATGACCAACAAGGTGCAGACGCCCGAGGTTCAAAATGACGTGCTGGGGCCGTGCAAAAACACAGCCCCAGCTCAATTCAAAATCGCTTAGACGCGACGACGCTTCGGCGGACGGCAGCCGTTGTGAGCGATCGGAGTCACGTCGCGGATCGACGTGATGTTGAAGCCCACTGCAGCCAGCGCGCGCAGAGCCGATTCACGGCCCGATCCGGGGCCCTGAACTTCGACTTCCAGCGTCTTGACGCCATGTTCCTGCGCCTTTTTGCCTGCATCTTCTGCAGCCATCTGAGCGGCGTAGGGTGTCGATTTCCGCGATCCCTTGAAGCCCATGGTACCGGCAGACGACCACGAGATGGCGTTGCCCTGTACGTCCGAGATCAGGATCTTGGTGTTGTTGAAGGTCGAGTTCACATGGGCGACGCCCGATGCGATGTTCTTACGCTCTTTGCGCTTAACGCGAGTCTTATCACGTGCCATCAGTCAGACCCTCCCTTATTTCTTCTTACCAGCAATGGCCTTTGCGGGGCCTTTACGGGTACGAGCATTGGTGTGGGTACGCTGACCGCGAACCGGCAGGTTGCGGCGGTGACGCAGACCGCGATAGCAGCCCAGGTCCATCAGGCGCTTGACATTCATCTGAACTTCACGACGCAGATCACCTTCGACGGTGAAATTTTCGTCGATGTATTCGCGAATTTTCAGAACTTCGGCGTCGGACAGTTCGTTGACGCGACGGGTCGCTTCAATGCCCACGGCCTCGCAGATCGCTTTGGCCGAGGTGTTACCGATACCGGTGATATATGTGAGGGCGATAGGTACCCGCTTTGCAGTCGGGATGTTTACGCCGGCAATACGTGCCACGTGTCACTTTCCTTTTTGTTGCGGTTCCGTAGCTCCGGAACCTTTTTTCACAACACTTGATCTTGGCAGTGACGCCAGAGGATCCAGCATTTGTACGAGGTAGTTGCGACAAACAGGACGAATCCCGAATGCACAGTTGATTCCCAAAAGGGATGGGGGTCGATATGGGCTTTTGGCGGTGCCGTCAAGCCCATTTAAGATTTAGCCGAGAACAGCCTCGATCGAAGCGGTCACTTCGTCAATGCTGGCCAGGCCATTGACCGGGCGCAAATCGCCCTTGGCGTAGTAGTAGCCGATCAACGGAGCGGTTTTCTTGTAGTACTCCATCAGGCGGATGCGAACGCTCTCTTCATTGTCGTCTGCCCGAACAGGTTCACCGGCAGCGCGTGCCTCTTCGGCCCGGTTGACGATGCGCTTGACCAGCGTCTCGTCATCAACACGCATTTCGATCACGGTGTGCAACGACTGACCCAACTTGGCGAGCAGAGCCGCCAGCGCGTCGGCTTGCGCCAGCGTGCGTGGGAAGCCGTCAAAGATAAAACCAGCGCCTTTTTCGGTCATCAGCTTTTCTTCGATCAGGCCGATCACGATCTCATCGGTGACCAGCTTGCCCGCGTCCATGATAGCCGCAACCTTCTTGCCCATATCGGTGCCCGAGGTCTTAGCTTCGCGCAACATGTCGCCGGTGCTCAGCTGGACCATGCCGCGTGTCTTGACCAGGTGTTGCGCTTGCGTCCCTTTACCTGCCCCCGGGGGGCCCAACAAAATGATGTTCATCGACGAGAGGGTCCCTTCCTGCCGCGTTTCTTGCTTTTACCGCGCAGTTGGGACTTTTCGATAAGCCCTTCGTATTGATGCGCCAGCAAATGGCTCTGGACTTGTTGGATCGTGTCCATGGTCACAGAGACGATAATCAGAACCGACGTGCCGCCGAAATAGAACGGGATGGCGAACTGGTTCCGCAGAATTTCAGGCAACAGACAGACAGCCGCCAGATAAGCCGAACCTAGAACGAGCACGCGGTTGACCACGTATTCCAGATACTCGGCGGTTTTCTTGCCCGGGCGGATACCCGGCACAAAGCCGTTCTGCTTTTTCAGGTTGTCCGCAACGTCGTCCGGTTTGAACGACACGTTGAAGGTGTAGAAGTACGCAAAGAACACGATCATCGACGCAAAGAACAGCAGGTACAGCGGCTGTCCTGGGCCAAAGTTGGCCAGCAGCCACGACATGATCGGACCGTTGGTGGCACCCGACGAGAAGGTCGAGATCGTTACCGGCAACAACAGCAAAGAGCTGGCAAAGATCGCCGGGATAACGCCCGCCGGGTTCACTTTGACCGGCAGGTGGCTGGAGCCGCCCTCGTATACCTTCATACCGGCCTGACGGCGCGGGTACTGGATGTGGATCTTGCGCAGAGCGCGTTCCATGAACACCACAAAGGTGATGACCGCGATGACCATGACGATCACGCCGATGATCACGGCGGGGCTGATTGCGCCCGAACGACCCGAGGCAAAGAACTGCGCCAGAGCGGCCGGAACTTCTGCGATGATACCAACGAAAATGATCAGTGAGATCCCGTTACCGATGCCGCGCGCGGTGATCTGCTCACCCAGCCACATCAGGAACATCGTACCACCGACCAGAGTGATCATGGTGGACATACGGAAGAACATGCCCGGATCGGTCGCCAGATCGCCCGATTCCAGCGAAACGGCCAGACCGTACGCCTGCACGGTCGCCAGAGCCACGGTACCGAAACGGGTATACTGGTTGATCTTCTTGCGCCCCTGCTCGCCCTCTTTCTTGAGTTGTTCGAGCGCGGGAACCATCGATGTCAGCAGCTGCACGATGATCGAGGCCGAAATGTAAGGCATGATGCCGAGGGCAAAGATACCCATCCGCCCCAGTGCCCCGCCGGTGAACATCGAAACCATGCCGCCGATGCCTTGCCCCGCCTGCTCCATGAACTCGCGCAGTGCCTGTCCGTCGATCCCCGGCACCGGAATAAAGGTGCCCAGACGATAGACGATCAGCAATGCAAGCGTGAACAGAATGCGGTTGCGCAGATCGGTGGCTTTACCAAGGGCAGACCAGCTTGTGTTGGCTGCCATTTGTTCTGCTGCTGATACCATAAATCGGTCTCTCTTATGAAAACACCGCCCGGAACCGTTTTCCGGCTCGGGCGGCGTCTTGGAAAACTCTGAGGTCTATGTAAGCGGGTCTTTGCCCGCTCACAAGCGCTTACTCTGCCGCAGCAGCTTTTGTGACCTTAAGTGAGCCGCCCGCTTTCTCGACTGCTTCTACAGCAGATTTCGAGGCGCCGGTGACTTCCAGGTTCACTTTGGCGCTGATTTCGCCTTTGGCCAGAATGCGAACACCGTCCAGCTTGCGACGAACCAGACCGGAGGCAACCAGTGCATCCTCGGTGATTGCAGCTTTGGTGTCCAGTTTGCCGGCGTCGACGAATTTCTGGATCAGGCCCAGGTTGATAACGGCGAATTCCTTGCGGTTCGGCTTGTTGAAGCCACGCTTGGGCAGGCGCTGGTACAGTGGCATCTGGCCGCCTTCGTAGCCATTGATGGCCACACCCGAACGGGATTTCTGGCCTTTGATACCACGGCCACCCATTTTACCTTTGCCGGAACCCGGACCACGGCCAACGCGGGTGCGTTTCGGTGCGGCGCCAGGATTATCGCGCAGTTCGTGCAGTTTCATTTCGCTTCTCCTAAGCCGGATGTGACCCCCGAAGCGTGATGGGCCAAACACGGCATTTCTTGGTTTTGATTCTCGTGGACAGGTTGCCACCGGAGCCCGATACAGCTTTGCGACCCGGTATGCAAGTTTTGATATCCGACCTATTGCGCCGCGGCCGGAGCGCCATGTGGGAAAATTGGGGCTTCTCGCGGGTCTATTTCATGTTTTGCCAGCAATTTCCCAATCAGGCTGTCCTCATGCGGAACTCCATCGTACCTGTTGGCAAGTATCGACCGCATCCGGCGACCATAGAAATGGATGGAAACCGTATCTTCCTTGAAGAAACGGGACAAACTCACATTTGGACGCGCCAAAGCCCTTCGGCGCGTGAAATTCACCGGGTAAAACACGTGTTCGGGCAGCGCAAAACGGATCTCATTTGTCTGATGTAACGCCCAAGTAATGGCCTTTGGTCCCCAAACGCCCCAATACGTTTCCGGTACGTTGACGGGCCGTCCAGCCTCCTGAGCTTCCAGCAGCGGTTGCATCTGCCGCTTGGGCAACCACGGGGGAATACGGAACGGGTCATTCGTGTACTCATTCAGCAGCCCCAGAGTTTCACTATCCTCTGGCAACCCCAAAACCCCGATCGCGACCTCACCTTCAAGGTAGCCGTAGTAGTGACCGTTCTGTGTTGAGAACGGCTTTACACAATAGGCGTCGGTGTCCGCCCAAATGAGGCCCGGCTCAGCCGCCAGCATACGATACCGAAACTTGTCGGAATGCGGCGCGGGGCTGCCTGTGCGACCGTGCGTTACGAATTCGCTGTCGGGCAAAACGTCCCGTGCGTCGCAGCGCTCTACGCCATCGGGTATATTTGTAACATCTCCGTAGGTATAGAGTCGAACCAGCTGACCAGCATCCAAAAAAGACTTGATGCACAGCTGTTCCAGAAAGCTCAGCGGGCCATCCACCCAAAGCATCCCGATCTGTTGATCTTGCACGTCGCCCGGCCTTTTTTCGTTCAGTTCGATGCGGCCGGATCCGGCTGCCCTATTGGCACATGACCGATTTCCCGTTCACTCGCAACAGTTCCATGAACGTTTCGAAGCGGCTGTGTCGCGCACACAACCCGGACGAAAAAAAGGCGCCGAATTGGCGCCTCTGTTTCGGGTCGTCTTTAACTGCGCTTACGCTTTGTAAACGTGCTCACGAGCGATGTCCGCAATATCACAGCGACGAATTCCGATGTCATCAAGCTCACGATTGGTAAGCCGCTGAAGCTCGGTATAGGTGCGATGATACTCAATCGCCTGTGCGCGGGTTTCCCGGATGCCTTCGATCAGGTTTGCAATGCGGGCGCTCAGGTTAAAGCCACCATGTGTTTGTGTTGCTGTATGTGCCATATCAACTTCCTTTCTGAACCGAGGCGTATTCCCCGGTTATTGCTTTCTTGTTCCTTGGTTGGACAAGCGTCAGATAGGCGCGCTTGATATCGCTAACAACGCAGATTTTGGTCTAGCCGCCATGCGTTTTGGGAATGGCGGAGCCTGTATGGCTCAATAATCCCTCAAATCGTCTGGCGCATTCAGCAGCGTGCCATGGTATTTCGGGAGGCCGTCGTTCATCTGAAGCCATGGAAGCTTACTTTCGTAATTCACATGGAAAGTTGGCGTGAACTCTGTGGGATCGTCCATCGACGCGGCATAAAGGTGCATACCCCCGGGATAGTGATCCGCCTCAAAGCCCATTGGTGACCCGCATTTCTCACAAAAATGCCGATGCACTCCTTTTGAGCTCTCGAGAGTCTTGGGTGGATGCCCCATCCACCGGAAATTCTTCAAAGGAACGCCGAGCCACGCGACCACCGGAGCAGCACAGTTGCGCCGACAATCGTCACAATGACAATAGCACGCCCAGTTGACCTCTCCGTCATAGACCCATCGGGTCTGCCCGCATAGGCACTGCCCACAGGTTGCCATGTATCTCTCCATTTGACTGCGTGGTTGCCGTGTGCATCAAGGCTTGGTCGCTCATCAGCGGACATCTTTCCCAATACACGGGGCGCAGTTTGCTCGGTCTTGTTTGAGGCTCCACCTCAAACGCGACGCACTGGACACACATGCGGCGACAGCGGTTGCTTTACGGCCCGGTTCCTGAACACACATCGTTTGAAGCGGGCCATTGCTTGAATATTGTACTGCTACAGCCTACCAGCAGCCCTACTGCTCTCGTCCGAAAGGTGTCAGACTCTTGAAGTTGTTTCTCTCTCTGCCCAAACCGCCTGACGCCTATCCAAACGACCGGTCCTGGCATTCTCAACTGGCGTATAACACCTATTGGGGCTTGAAGAACCGGACATCATGGCCGCTTGAAGTCGTTCCCTGGAACAGCCCTGTGGACCTCAATCAAGGCGAATACCTTCTCACATGTCTGCCCAACCAAAACTATCACCGGACGGACAAGATAATCGGCCTTGAGAACGACACGTTGCTACAAAGCCGTTGGGAAAGCAGCGAAGTCACACATTTCGGGCAGACGTTCAAAATCGATGACATACGCCCACTGGAAGGTTTATTCACGGGAAAGGCCGGCGCATACTTCCTCACGAATGACGTAGCCATAAATCGCGTTCAAAACAGCGACCCAGATGCAATTGCCCGTATCGAAAGGCTCACCGAGCAGTTTGACGGGAATTTTGCTTATGGGCCCCATCTTGTCGACAAATCCGAGTTCAAACAGGTCGTAGGACAACTGGATCGTCGAAACATGCGCATGCTGATCCTGGATCGCGGGTGGCGCAAAAACTCGACTCTGCTGCTGAATTACATGGCCAAAACCGGCTGGCGCACGCGTTGGCGCGCGCGCCGTACCAAGTGGCTGGACAAAAGTACGGCAAGCCGGGAAATCGCAACGCTCAAACGTTTTGGGATGGTCGCCTCCCTTTCAACCTCGGAAAGTGGGCCGGTCAATCTGCTTGAATGCCTGCATCGCGGTTGCGTCGTCGTTGGGCATTCCGACTGGTGGGATGGTTATGGATTTGAGGAAACAGTCATTTCGTATGACCCGGCGCAGCGCGATGCCAACATCGCAAAACTGCAATATCTTCTGAATCCCAAAAACGCAGAAGAAATCACCGCCAAGCGCGACGCGGTTCTGGCGTATCATAACGCGCGGCAAGACAATGAATGGGGCACGTATTCCGAACGCCTTATCGAGATTATCGAACGCGCAACACAGCTTTGACACCCGTAATAAAGCAAGACGCCCCGGCCATTTCTGACCGGGGCGTCGTGATTTTCCCGAAGTCGGGCTAAAGCCTAAAAGTGGCTTAGCCGCGCTCTTCGATGATCTCAACCAGATGCGGAATCTTGTTGACCATGCCGCGGACCGAAGGCGTATCCTCCAGCTCACGGGTGCGGTGCATCTTGTTCAGGCCCAGACCGATCAGGGTTGCGCGCTGTTCGGCGGGGCGACGGATCGGAGAACCGATCTGCTTTACGACGATGGTTTTTGCCATGGTTCGCTCTCCTTACGCTTCTGCTTCAGCAGCAGCCGGTGCTTCGTCCCGCTTGGGCAGGATGTCGGCAACCTTTTTGCCACGACGTGCGGCAACCGAACGCGGGCTCTGCTCTTTCTGCAGGCCGTTGATGGTGGCGCGGATCATGTTGTACGGGTTCTGCGAGCCCAGCGACTTGGAAACAACGTCCTTAACGCCCAGCATTTCGAACACAGCACGCATCGGACCACCGGCGATGATACCAGTACCTTCAGGTGCAGTGCGCATAACCACTTTACCGGCGCCGTGACGGCCCTCGATATCGTGGTGCAGGGTCCGACCTTCGCGCAGTTGCACGCGGATCATCTGACGCTTGGCTTGTTCAGTCGCTTTACGGATAGCTTCAGGTACTTCTTTCGCTTTACCTTTGCCAAAGCCGACGCGGCCTTTCTGATCGCCGACAACCACCAGAGCGGCGAAGCCAAAGCGCTTACCACCTTTTACGGTTTTCGACACACGGTTGATTGCGACCAGACGATCTGCAAATTCCGGTGCTTCTTCACGGTCGCGGCCACGGCCCCGACGGTTTTCACGTTCTGCCATTTGGCATCCCTTTTCTCATGTGGCGCTCTCGGCGCCGTTTTCTTCAATCCAAGTGAGCCCCGACTAACGCCAGGGCCCCCGGATCATCGGGGCGGATCGAAACCCGCCCGCAGGTCTTAGATCTTCAGACCACCTTCACGCGCAGCGTCGGCGACAGCCTTCACTTTGCCGTGGAACAGGAAGCCACCACGATCGAAATAGGCCTCTTCGACGCCTGCCTTCTTGGCACGCTCGGCGATGGCCGCGCCCACTTTGGTGGCCGCTTCGACGTTGTTCTTGCCAACAACACCCAGATCTTTTTCCAGGGTCGAGGCAGATGCCAGGGTCACGCCACGTACGTCGTCGATCAGCTGAACGCTGATGTTCTTGTTCGAACGGTGTACGGACAGACGCGGACGACCCGCGTTGACCTTGCGAAGTTTGTTCCGAACGCGCAGGCGGCGCTTCAGAAACAGGGTTCTTTTGCTGTTTGCCATTGTCTGCGTCCTTACTTCTTCTTGCCTTCCTTGCGGAAGATGAACTCGCCCTTATAGCGGATGCCCTTGCCTTTGTACGGCTCGGGACGGCGCCACTCGCGGATTTTGGCCGCGACTTCGCCCACCTGCTGCTGGTCGATACCTTCCACAACGATCTCGGTCTGCTTCGGCGCGGTGATGGTGACACCTTCCGGAGCAGTGAAATCAACGTCGTGGCTGTAGCCCAGGTTCAGCTTCAGGGTGTTGCCCTGCATCTGTGCCCGGTAACCAACACCCTGGATCTCCAGCTCTTTTTTGAAGCCTTCAGTCACACCGGTTACCAGATTGGCAACCATGGTGCGGCTCATGCCCCACTGCTGACGCGCACGCTTGGACGAACCACGCGGATCAATTTTGACCACGTTGTCTTCGACCGACAGGGTCACATCGTCAGTGGCGGTGAAGCTACGGGTGCCTTTCGGACCTTTGACTTCGATGGTCTGACCCGACACAGAGGCGGAAACGCCGCTGGGCAGCTCGACCGGTTTTTTACCAATACGAGACATTGCAGACCTCCTTAGAAGACGGTGCAGAGCACTTCGCCACCAACATTGTTGGAGCGAGCGTTTGCGTCCGACATCACACCTTTCGGAGTGCTGACAATCGACACACCCAGACCCTGACGGACCTGCGGGATGTCATTGACGCCCATGTACACGCGACGACCGGGCTTCGAGACCCGCTTCAGTTCGCGAATAACAGGGGTGCCTTCGTAGTACTTCAGGCTGATTTCGATGGCCGGATGACCGTTTTCACCGGTCGTGTTTTCGTAGCCACGGATGTAACCTTCGTCCGCCAGCACGTCCAGAACCCAACCGCGCAGCTTGGAAGCCGGGGTGGAAACGGTGGACTTGCCGCGCATTTGCGCGTTGCGGATACGGGTGAGCATATCGCCGATAGGATCATTCATATCTATGTCTCCCTTACCAGCTCGATTTCACCATGCCGGGGATCTGACCAGCAGAACCCAGCTCGCGCAGCGCGATACGGCTGACCTTCAGCTTACGGTAGTAAGCGTGGGGACGACCGGTCAGCTGACAGCGGTTGTGCAGACGGGTAGCCGAGCTGTTGCGCGGCAGTTTCGCCAGTTTCAGACGCGCTTTGAAGCGCTCTTCCATCGGGCGGCTCTCGTCATTCGCGATTTCTTTCAGCTCGGCACGCTTTGCGGCATATTTGGCCACCAGGCGTTCGCGCTTCTTCTCGCGTTCGATCATTGCTTTTTTAGCCATGTCTCAATCCTCCCGGCGCTTACGCGTTGAACGGCATGTTGAAAGCTTTCAACAGTGCCTTTGCTTCAGCGTCGGTTTTCGCTGTGGTGGCAATTACGATGTCCATGCCCCAGACTTCGTCGACTTTGTCGAAGTCGATTTCCGGGAACACGATGTGCTCTTTCATGCCCATGGCAAAGTTGCCCTGACCATCGAAAGACGGCTTAACACCGCGGAAGTCACGAACACGCGGCATCGCGATGGTGATCAGGCGATCCAGGAATTCGTACATCCGGTCACCGCGCAGGGTCACTTTCGCACCCAGCGGCATATCTTCACGGACGCGGAAACCCGCGATCGACTTTTTCGCCTTGGTCGCAACGGCCTGTTGACCAGCAATTGCAGTCAGATCCTCGACAGCAGCTTTCGCTTTCTTAGAGTCTTTGACGGCCTCAGCACCACAACCGATGTTCAGAACGATTTTTTCCAGCTTGGGCAGCTGCATGTCGTTCTTGTAGCCGAACTCTTCTTTCAGAGCGGCACGGATGGTTTCAGCGTACTGAGCTTTCAGACGCGGGGTGTAGGTTGCGTTATCAAGCATCGATCACGTCCCCTGTGGTCTTGGCGAAGCGAACCTTCTTGTCGCCTTCCATGCGGAAGCCAACGCGGGTTGCTTTGCCGTTCTTGTCCAGCAGAGCCAGGTTCGACAGCTCGATCGGATTTGCCTGAGGCAGGCGACCACCCTGGCTGTTCTGGGTCTGACGGGTGTGACGGATGGCGATATTGATGCCATCGACAACAGCTTTACCGGCTTTCGGGTCAACCGAGGAAATGGTTCCCTCTTTGCCCTTGTCCTTGCCGGCCAGCACGACGACCTTGTCGCCTTTGCGGAGTTTAGCAGCCATGATTACAGCACCTCCGGAGCCAGCGAGATGATTTTCATGAAGTTCTTGCCGCGCAGTTCGCGAACAACGGGGCCAAAGATACGGGTACCTACGGGCTCGTTGTTGTTGTTCAGGATGACGGCGGCGTTGCGATCGAAACGGATCGCGGTGCCGTCTTCGCGACGGACTTCTTTGGCGGTGCGTACGACGACGGCCTTGCGGACGTCACCTTTCTTTACGCGGCCGCGTGGGATGGCTTCCTTCACCGAGACGACAATGATGTCGCCAACGGAGGCGTATTTACGCTTGGAACCACCCAGGACCTTGATGCACTGAACTCGGCGAGCGCCGGAGTTGTCAGCGACATCCAGATTGGTCTGCATCTGGATCATGTGGTTTCTCCCGACCTGTGGGGGCTGGTCTCGTTAGATCCCCCAGGGTTTCGACAAATGGAAAAATCCCGGAAGCTTACGCTTCCAGAACTTCCCAACGTTTCGTCTTCGATTTCGGCGCGCATTCGATGATACGTACAGTGTCGCCGACCTTGAAGGCGTTCTTTTCGTCGTGAGCCCGGTACTTCTTGGACTTACGAACGGTTTTGTGCAGCAGCGGGTGCTTGAAACGGCGCTCGACCAGAACGGTTACGGTCTGTTCGTTTGCGTCGCTTGTTACAGTGCCGGACAGGATACGCTTGGGCATCAGATTACTCCTCGGATGCCGCAGCAGCGGCCTTTTCGTTCAGAATGGTTTTGACGCGGGCAGCATTGCGGCGGGCCGCTTTGATGCCGGCGGTGTTTTCCAGCTGACCGGTTGCCTGTTGAAAGCGCAGGTTAAAGCTTTCTTTCTTCAGGTTGGCCAGTTCCTCGCGGAGCTGGTCCGGGGTCTTGTCACGCAGTTCTTGGGCGTTCATCGCCTTTTTCCTTTGCTCAAAACACCAGAAGGCCCCCTGACAGGGTCACCTTGGACCTGGTGGATGAATGATAGACATACGAATCGCCCGACAACGCCGGGAGATCGCAGGATGCCGCCGTATAAGGGTTTGGCGGGTGGGTGGCAAGGGAAAGATTTAGCCTTGTATATTCGCACCAATATCGCCGTCATCATGACGCGGCCGATACGCCAGCCCGAATGGAATTGTAATGAATGTCGCGATCAGGGCTACAGCGGTGGCGCTAAACCAAAAACTAACGCTTCCAAACACTGGCAGAAAGTAACGCTTGTCCATGGGCGCACCAATGACGTCGAGGAGATCAATCGGCAATCCGGCGGATTGGGCCAAAAGGTAGCTGACAGCTGCTTCGAATAAGAAAGCCAAACTGAAAACAGCCGCGACAGTTGGCAATTGGAAACCCCAAAGAGGTTTCTTTTCAACCTCGGGTAATTGCATCAGTTGAACGCGTGCCACACGGCCCAGAAAGATCGGCGCTAACGCGGCAAGTCTTAAAACCATCCCTAAATAGGCCGGCTTACTCGCCACAGACAAATAAAGCAGGACGGCTGCCCAAGCTAAGAAAACTGCAAAAATATAGTGAATTACTGCCTTTGACATTTTATCGATGATCCTTCCGATCTTTATGGGCATATTAGCTGCCTTCAACTGGATCAGTCACAACCCAAGTTTGCAGTTTAGCCCATAGGATCAATTCATGCGGAAGTCACTGTTATCAATGTAGCTTGTTCATCTATGACAAACAGAGGGGAATTGCGTGCAGGCAAAAACAACGCTTCACTCCCATTTGTAATTAAAACTCACCGAAATCCGCTCTTCTTCGGCCATGTTCATCGGCACTTCGTGGCGCAACCAGCTTTCCCACAGCAGGACGTCCCCCACCTGTGGCTTCATATAGATGAACGGCTGTAAATCTCGCCGACCACCCTTGATCCGCGTCGGTGCCGCCATCATGCGGCCTGAGCGGGGGTCTTCCAGTTTCAGCGCGCTGGCCCCTTCGGGCATCGCCACATAGGTCGTGCCCGAGATTACGCTGTGCGGATGCAGGTGGCTGGAGTGCATTCCGCCCTCGGGCAGAATATTAATCCATAGGTCCTCAAGCTTCAGCTCCCCCTCGCCCAGATCGAACTCCAGATCCTTGGCAAAGGCCGCCACGTGTTGATCCAGCGCCTTGACCAGATCGGCGAAGATCGGGAAACGCCAGGGCAGATCGGTCAGTGAGGCATAGCTAGTGTAACCGGGATAACCGTTCTCCTCACACCATTCCTGCCCGGCCTCATCATCCTCGGCGATGACAAGGCAGGAGCTTTCCAATTCCTCTGTGTCGATCTTGGGATCGAACTCGGACAAAGCTGCGCGGTAAAGACGGGTTACGAAAAGTGATTCAATCTGTGCCATGGGCCGGGCATAACCCAGCCCCTTCGACAAGGCCAGCCCATGTTGGCGGGTTACGTCTTGATAGGCCCTTTGCCGCAGCGCGGTATCGGGCGACCCCCATCCGCATAGGCCAGGCACAGTACGATCTCATCCGGTTTTGGTGCATCGGGAATGTTCAGCGTCATTGTGTCGAAATGGTCGAACGACCATGGATTGTCCTTGTGCCCAAGCGGCAGGTCAATCGCACAGCCCGGTGCGCCCAGCTTGGCATTCGAGGGGATTACAGCCTCACCGCCACCAGCCGCAGTACGCATCGGAGCGCCAAGTTTTGGATGGATAACCGCCCCGCCCTGCTCAAGGTCGCCGTTCACACCAACAATCGCTGCCTTCCCGTACGAGATTGTCTCACCGTCCAACTGTTCGATGGCTTCTCTGGCGAGTTCTTCACCAAGCAAAGCCCCGATCTCAAACAACTCTGAGAGGTCTTCTGTATAAGTGCCAGCAAGAGGGTTTCGAACCACCGCCAATGCGGCGACGCGGCTGATAGGGGCGCAAGGCTGCCCCAGTTGATCTGTGGTGATCACTTCCTTGACGAACACCTTCTTTCGCAGTCGTACCATGATAGCCTCCCGATTTTTTCGCTGTCAGCCTAAGTACGCTTTGCCGTCGCGTCGAACTAATTTGCGGCCCCAATCAAAACGAAAACCCCCGCCGGTTTCCCGACGGGGGATAGTCTTGTCACGAGCGGGGTTTCCCCCAATCGCTTACCAGTCTTCGCGAACCACGACGCGAGTCTTGATCGGCAGCTTCATCGCGGCCAGGCGCAGGGCCTCGCGGGCGATGTCGTCATTGACGCCGTCGATCTCGAACATCACGCGGCCAGGCTTGACTTTGCATGCCCAGCGGTCGACCGAACCTTTACCTTTACCCATACGAACTTCGATCGGCTTTGCAGTGACCGGAGTGTCGGGGAAGATGCGGATCCAGACACGACCCTGACGCTTCATGTGACGCGTCATGGCACGACGTGCAGCTTCGATCTGGCGTGCAGTTACACGCTCAGGCTCAAGAGCTTTCAGGCCGTAGGTGCCAAAGTTCAGATCAGAGCCGCCCTTGGCTTCGCCCTTGATCCGGCCTTTGTGCATCTTGCGGAATTTAGTACGCTTTGGTTGAAGCATATCTTTCCCTCCTTAGCGACGACCGCCACCAGCACCACGAGGTGCAGGGCCGTCCTGGAGTTCCTGTGCTTTACGGTCACGTGCCTGCGGATCGTGCTCCATGATCTCACCTTTGAAGATCCAGACCTTGATCCCGATGATCCCGTAGGGGGTCATCGCTTCGGCATGTGCGTAATCGATGTCGGCACGCAGGGTGTGCAGAGGCACGCGGCCTTCGCGGTACCACTCGGTCCGTGCGATTTCGGCGCCGCCCAGACGACCAGCGACGTTCACCCGGATACCCAGGGCGCCCATGCGCATGGCGTTCTGAACCGACCGCTTCATCGCGCGGCGGAACGAGACGCGGCGCTCCAGCTGCTGAGCGATGGACTCGGCAACCAGCTGCGCGTCAAGCTCGGGCTTGCGCACTTCGACGATGTTCAGGTGCAGTTCGCTGTCGGTCATCCGCGCAAGCTTTTTGCGCAGAACTTCGATGTCCGCACCTTTCTTGCCGATGATGACACCGGGACGTGCAGTGTGGATCGTAACGCGGCACTTCTTGTGCGGACGTTCGATGATCACACGGGCAACACCGGCCTGCTTGCACTCTTTGTTGATGAACTCACGGATCTTGAGGTCTTCCAGCAGAAGATCACCGTAGTCCTTGGTGTCGGCGTACCAGCGGCTGTCCCAGGTGCGGTTGACCTGCAGGCGCATGCCGATCGGATTTACTTTATGACCCATTAGGCTTGCTCCTCAACTTGACGCACCTTGATGGTGATCTCCGAGAACGGCTTCATGATCTTGCCGAAACGGCCACGGGCACGCGGACGACCACGCTTCATGACCAGGTTCTTGCCAACCCATGCTTCGGCGACAATCAGCTCGTCAACGTCCAGGTTGTGGTTGTTTTCGGCATTCGCGATTGCGGACTGCAGGCACTTCTTGACGTCCTGCGCGACACGCTTGTTCGAGAAAGTCAGGTCGGTCAGAGCCTTCTCAACTTTCTTGCCGCGGATCATTTGCGCAACCAGGTTCAGTTTCTGCGGGCTGGTGCGAAGCATGCGCGTTTTCGCCATTGCTTCGTTTTCAGCCACGCGGCGGGGGTTCTTTTCCTTGCCCATGACTTACTTCCGCTTCGCTTTTTTGTCTGCGGCGTGGCCATAATAGGTGCGGGTCGGCGAGTATTCACCGAACTTCTGACCGATCATGTCTTCCGAGACGTTTACCGGGATATGCTTCTGGCCGTTGTACACACCAAAGGTCAGACCCACGAACTGGGGCAGAATGGTGGAACGACGCGACCAGATTTTGATGACTTCGTTGCGGCCCGACTCGCGCGCTGCTTCGGCTTTTTTCAGCACGTAAGCATCGACGAAAGGACCCTTCCAAACAGAGCGAGACATGGATTAACGTCCCTTCTTCTTGGCGTGCCGCGAGCGGATGATCAGCTTCTGGGACGCTTTGTTCTTGTTGCGGGTACGCTTACCCTTAGTGTCCTTACCCCACGGCGTAACCGGTGTACGGCCACCCGAGGTACGACCTTCACCACCACCATGCGGGTGATCGATCGGGTTCATTGCAACACCACGAACCGACGGACGAACGCCTTTGTGGCGCATACGACCGGCTTTACCGAGGTTCTGGTTCGAGTTGTCGGGGTTGGACACGGCACCAACGGTGGCCATGCATTCCTGACGGACCATGCGCAGCTCGCCCGAGCTCAGACGGATCTGAGCGTAGCCGCCATCGCGACCAACGAACTGAGCGTAAGTACCGGCCGCACGTGCGATCTGACCGCCTTTACCAGGCTTCATCTCGATGTTGTGGACGATGGTACCGATCGGCATGCCCGAGAACGGCATTGCGTTGCCCGGCTTGATGTCGGCCTTGGCGGATGCCACGACTTTGTCACCAACAGCCAGACGCTGCGGAGCCAGGATATATGCCTGCTCGCCGTCTTCGTATTTTACCAGTGCGATGAATGCGGTCCGGTTCGGGTCATATTCGATCCGCTCGACGGTTGCCGCGACATCAAATTTGTTCCGTTTGAAGTCAACGATCCGGTAGAGACGCTTTGCGCCACCGCCGCGGCGGCGTGAAGTGATCCGTCCGGTGTTGTTCCGGCCGCCCGATTTGGTCAAACCCTCAGTGAGAGACTTGACCGGACGTCCTTTCCAAAGCTCCGAACGGTCGATCAGCACCAGCCCGCGCTGGCCCGGCGTCGTCGGCTTGTACGACTTGAGTGCCATGCTTTCTGTCTTCCGTTTAGCAAGTGCAGGGAGTTTCCCCGCTATGTGATAGGCCCCCGTAGGTGCCAAGGGTATAGGGCCCCGAAGGTCCCCGGTTACAAATATCAGAGGCCCCGGAACGAATCCGAGGCCGCAAGATTGGGAGCGTTTAGCAGTGTTGGGGGTGGGTGTCTATAGGAACTTTGAAGCTTCTTGGCTGGTCGCTAATCCGACAGCGATGGGAAACGAGCGATCACGCGCTTTATTCGGTCAGTCAGGGCAGAAAGGTACTCTTAATCTTTGGGACAAACCCTTTGGAAGCCTTGCAAGCGCGATCTACTATGCCTGAGACACCGTGAAAGGTTCCATTTTCAATTGCTTCGCACCATGCTGCATTTCTCAACCCGCAATATCCAATGACCGGCAGCAATATTAACGTCAGTAGAGCGCACAGCAAAAATGCGAAATAGACTGCGATACGTCGAATGATGCGTAATTTTGGTTTGAAGCCGCTCGAATCAAGATAGGAAAGCGGAGTTATGCATAGCTTCAAAACTCTACCCAAAGGGATTGTATTGCTGCGATAGAGCTCGAGGTATTCTATACGCCCCTTTAAATCAGTGATGGGGCGCACACTACTTTGATCCCCGTGAATACTCTCTAAAACCTCTTCATCAGTGAGTTTCAAATTCCGAACTTCAAAAGCAGAAGCCACAAGTGAAAGCTCCGGGTTTATAGGTGCCGATGCAAACATTTCGATGTAACACATTACTCCCGGTGAGAGCCTGTAGTACATTGGCCACCAAAATAGAGCATAGCGTGGGACCTTCTGGGCTGAGTCAGAACTATCCTTCGCAAACCCGAACCCTTCGAGTTTCGGAATCAACTCAAACTCAACTTTTTTACAAATCGGCCCGAATGAAGGCCAGTCTCGCAGACGAGCATTGTCGGTAGACATAAATTTTAATTCCAAGTCTCTCATTTCATAAATTGGACCGAACACGCCCGATAGTCTGTTTTCTTGACTTAAATATGGCCGTGCAAACAAACCCATGGTGCCTTTTGTCATCAACTAATGCGCACCGACGATTAATTCTATCCAAAAACAGGTCCGATCAGAGACCGTTAGACACTCCGATGGTGCCACCCTTTTCTTCGGTCACACTTGCTTACCTAATTGCTTTTAGTCACGCACCAAACTACGGAGCCAAGGCCGAAGGCCGCCGCGCCAGCGACTGCCCGTCCCGCCGGGCTGGCGCTTTGGGGCCGTTTGCGCCTCGGTTTGAGTTCGGATGTATGTGTCACAATAAAGTGCACTGATCTGTCGTAGTAGCGCCATCCCACGGGCAGTCGCTGGCGCGGCTTGTGCTCTTATCCAAGGGACCGCCTGCGGCACAGCGGTTCGGACTCCACCGCGATCCTCTGCTTGAGCTTGATATGGCCCAGCACCTCGCGAAAGGCGCGGTGTTTGGGTTTGCCTTCCAGATAATCCGCCAGTTTGAGCAGGTTGATCGGGTGCTTCGCAATCAACGCCTCGATCCGTTGCACCGCGTCGTCCAGCTCATAGTGATCCACGTACTGACAAGCCACCTGCGTAGGCGTCAGCAGGCAGTAGTCCTGCGGGCGTTTGTCAGTGTAGCGCGTGATGTCAAAGGGCGACGCGCCAAGAGCGTGGAACTTGGGGATGTGCACGCGCATGTCGGCCTGCGGATGCTCCAACACTGCGCCGGAAATCTGACGAAACCCCAGCGGGCCGAGCTTGCCGACCACGTGCTTGCGCATTGCCGGAGACACCATGTCCACATCCGCCCGGTCGCATTTCAGATCATCAAAAACCGACAATAGCCCCAGAGTTTCATCCGCAATCTGGAAATAGGGCTCGGCGCTAAACGCGCGCATCTGTTCGATCACCTGCGCGCGCGCTGCTTCGGTTTCCTGGGCAGGTTCAGCCCCAATGGGCTGCTCGGCCCGGCCAGAAAACAGTCTCAGAATACGCTGCACCAAGGACCCGTTTTTGGCTTCAAAGCGCCGCCTGGTTTCTCGGTCATCGGGCTTACCGGGGCGTCCTTTTGACAACTCAGTTTCCGCTCGTGTACCAGATTGGCGAGGTATAGGCCCGGTCTTGAACGGTTGGCGGAACGGCCTCGGGCAGTGGAACTCCGTAAAACGCCGCGTCATAGGTTGTCCATCTGGGCTTGGGGATTTCGATGACACGCACGTAGTAGAACGCATCCTCGGCCGGGTCGAATTCGGGGTCTTGCCAATGGCCCGCCAACGCGGTCGCGCCAATTGAGTTGGTGTAGGTGGCTGTTTCAACATCAACCGTGTTTCCGACCGGCGCGCGTGCACGCCCATCCTCATCGATTTCCCGACCGTCTGACACGGCGACGTCATAGATGCGTTCGTGCGATTTGCCTTCGGCATCCAGCCAACCTTTGATGACCTGAATCCGATCCAGATTTGCGCCGTCAGGGTCGCGCAAGGCCCGGATCAGAAAACTCGGCGTGCCGCCCACAGGAGCGCTGGTCAGATCGCCCCCCATCGGCACGCCATTCTGGTATCCGTTGGAAACAAAGTCCGAAGCGTTCAGGTCCGCTTCTTCAAACTCCCAGCCGCCGAACACACGCACGCGAATACGGCTGCCGGTGGTTGCATAAGCCTCTTTCCGGGTGATGGCCCCAAAGACTTCGGCCCGCGTGTTTTCCCGAGCCCAAACCGCTGTCAGCCCGGCAGCCGACTCTTGCGCGGTTATGATCCGCAACGCCGGGTCTTCGGCCGGGATCACATCGATGTTGTGGCGATTGGCCGAGGGTTCGGTGTGCTGGTACTTGCCGAAGTAATTATCCTCTCTGGTCGTTGGAATAGCCGTATGAGCATCGGTTGTTCCGTAGAGACCGAATTTGTAGGGATTGACGCCAATCTCACGCCCCAACTCCAGACCAACCTTCAGGGCAGACCGCGCGTATTCATACCGCAACATCTCTGGCGTTTTGGCAGCCGTGCCCGAAAGATTGGCGACGTCCCAGCTCTCGAAATCCGCGAACTCGTCATCCGGCGAAAGGCTCGGATGGGTTTCCTCATCGCCCTTAATCTGCGTCATTTCGTGCATCGGCTCCCAACGGATCCGCTGCGTTGCGTATTCAGCGTCCATGGGCGAACCATCAAACTTGTTTTTGCTGAACATCAACCCGTTCGACATGTTGGCATTGTGGGGCACCGCGATGGCTTGCCCTCCGGTGCTTGCCTCGTATCCCTCAAGATACTCCCACAGCATCTGTGGGTCCGGCGCTTCGAAGAATGTAAGCGGCTTTGTTTGGCTGGTTTTGTCCGCACCGTCACCGAACAAGATCACGCGGTGCAGGTTGTCGCCCTTAGGGGTAAAGGTCCATTCGAAGCCGCTCAACGCAGTAAACTGCCCCGGCTCGTTATACTGATCCACCGCCTCGACGATTTCCAGCCAAAGGTCCCCATCCAGATTCAGACCAGCCGTTGGATCGCGGCCCTGAACGGTGCCAATGTCGATGATTTCCGCAAAAGCCGACATTCGGGCCTCCTGCCCTTCCCGGAACTGATCATGTATGCGTTTGCCCCATTCATCCTGCAGCAACCGCGGGTTCGACGTTCGGATCGCCGTCGCCAGACCAAGCATTTCGGCATGTTCTGTGATCGCCAGGAAATCCAACGGGCGGATAAGTTGCACTGGCTGACCGGTGTTTGAGATGATCTTGTCACCGCGGGCAATGCGGAACGCGTCGTGAATGGTCAGAGAAGTGCCGATCAGCCCGGCATCAAATGAGATCTCGGTATGAAAGTGCAGATCACCGAACAAAACGGTGTCCGGGTACGAGCGCCCCACAAAGGGCGAGTACGTTTCTTCCAGACCCACTGCCTCGGGATCGACGGATCCTTCGAAAGCATGCGCACCGAAGGACATGAAAGCGACCACCATTGCGCTGGCACAAACGAAACCTTGCTGTCGCGATAAAACGAACATCTCTAATCCCCCAATCCAGGCATTCAAAGATCAGAATACCATAACCGGGTGAGAAAACCACCGCCCCCCAAAACGTCGGGTCCAGAAACGAAAAACCCCCGCTTTCGCGGGGGTTTTCATCTATTTCCAAAGACGGTCCGATCAGAGACCGGTGGAAACGTCGATGGTGTTACCCTCTTCCAGGGTGACGTATGCTTTTTTGACGTCCTTCCGCTTGCCCAGTTGGCCGCGGAACCGCTTGACCTTGCCTTTGGTCACGGTGGTGTTCACCGCTTTGACCTTCACACCAAACAGCGCCTCAACGGCCTCTTTGATCTGCGGCTTGTTGCTGTCGATCGCCACTTCAAAGACAATCGCGCCGTTTTCGGACGCCATGGTCGACTTTTCGGTGATGATCGGCTTGCGGATCACGTCGTAGTGTTCTGCCTTCGCGCTCATTTCAGACGAGCCTCCAGTGCTTCGACAGCCGCTTTGGTGAGCACCAGGGTGTCACGCTTGAGGATGTCATAAACGTTTGCACCCATCGACGGCAGGATATCCAGACCTTCGATGTTGCGCGACGCCTTCAGGAAACCTTCGTTCACAGTCGCGCCGTCGATGACCAGAGCGCGTTTCCAGCCCAGGTTTGCAACCTGTTTGGCCAGAGCGGCAGTCTTGCCTTCGGCTTCGGCGTTCTCGATCACAACCAGTTCACCTGCTTTGGCTTTTGCCGACAGAGCGTGGCGCAGGCCAAGCTTGCGGAACTTTTTCGGCAGGTCGTGGCCGTGCGAACGAGGGGTCGGGCCCTTGTAGATACCACCCTTGCGGAAGATCGGCGCGTTACGGTCACCATGGCGTGCGCCACCAGTGCCCTTCTGGCGATAGATCTTCTTGGTCGAGTAGCTGGTTTCCGAGCGGGTCTTGACCTTGTGGGTGCCAGCCTGCGCGTTGTTGCGCTGCCAACGGACCACACGGTGCAGGATGTCCGCGCGCGGCTCGAGACCGAACAGATCGGCGTTCAGCTCGATGTCGCCGGCTTTGCCGCCGTCCAGTTTGATTACATCAAGTTTCATGCTTCACCACCTTCCGCGGGAGCTTCTTCCGCAGGTGCTTCGGTTGCAGCCGATTTCACAGCAGCCGGGAAAGGCAGGCCTTCCGGTGCTTTCTTCTTCACGGCGTCCTTGACGGTAACCCAGCCCGATTTCGGTCCGGGAACGGCGCCTTTGATGAAGACCAGACCACGGTCGGCGTCGGTTTTGACGACTTCCAGGTTCTGGGTGGTAACACGGGCAGCACCCATGTGACCGGCCATCTTCTTGCCTTTGAACACCTTGCCCGGATCCTGACACTGACCGGTCGAACCGTGCGAACGGTGGCTGATCGAAACACCGTGCGAAGCGCGCAGACCACCGAAGTTGTGGCGCTTCATTGCACCGGCAAAGCCTTTACCGATCGAGGTACCCGAAACGTCAACTTTCTGACCTTCCAGGAAGTGTTCTGCCGAAATCTCGGCGCCCACTTCGATCAGGCCATCTTCGGAGACGCGGAACTCGGCCAGCTTACGCTTGGGCTCGACCTTGGCAGCGGCGTAGTGACCGCGCATGGCCTTCGAGGTGCGTTTTGCCTTGGCAGCACCGGCACCCAGCTGAACGGCGGTGTAGCCGTCTTTGTCAGCGGTGCGCTGTGCAACGACCTGCAGGTTGTCCAGGTGAAGTACGGTCACAGGAATCTGCTTGCCGTCTTCCATGAACAGGCGGGTCATGCCGACTTTTTTTGCGATAATACCAGAGCGCATTCTCATACCCTCCGATTACGACTGCAGCTTGATCTCGACGTCCACACCAGCCGCGAGGTCGAGCTTCATCAGCGCGTCAACGGTCTGGGGGGTCGGATCAACGATGTCGAGCAGACGCTTGTGCGTACGGATCTCGAACTGGTCGCGGGATTTCTTGTCAACGTGAGGGCCACGGAGAACCGTGAACTTCTCAATCTTGTTCGGCAGCGGGATCGGGCCGCGCACGTTCGCGCCGGTCCGCTTGGCAGTGTTGACGATCTCTTGCGTGCTGGCATCCAGAACGCGATAGTCAAATGCCTTCAGCCGAATACGGATGTTTTGGCTTTGCATATTAACAGCCTTTTATCAGGCGTTGAGGTTGAGAGGAGGACAGACGCGCATCGCCAACCCTCTTCGAACCCAAAAGGCGGGAATCTCCCCGCCTTGATGTTCTTGTTGAGAACTCGCGCGTATTAGTGGGGTTGGCGGGGTTTGGCAAGGGTGTATTTCTTACCTTTTCCCAAAGCGACGACATAACCACGATTGAACAGAGGTGGCTGTTCTAAGCGAGCAGAGATCGTGTCAAAATCATTCTGGCAGTTTTGGTCATTTTTGATACCCGGCATTGCGGAATCCCATCTCGTTTCCATTTTCTCCCACGATTTAATGGGTATAACTCGGGGCGTGCCTTTCGGTCGCTTTGGCATAGTCGAGACTTTCGCCCAGATTTCACTGCGGTATTACCGTTTGCGATTGGGTCATACTTGGCAGCGATATTCTACTTCAGACGACACAACACAACGGCAGTTCCCCAAGAAGTCATTTACTGTTCGAAGAAAATCGGAGGTGTAGTGCTACTTCTGACTTTTCTGTTCTTTGCACTGTCAGGAGCGTGGTTCGGCCTAATACAAGCACCCGGTTGGATGATCATCATTGTCCTTTTTGGGCCAGGGTTGGCAGCCACGGTTTTGTTCTGGATTACGTTTCCGAACGCCATTCGATTAATTGCCGTTGGAAAAGCCATAGTTGAAAAGCGTAGGCAAGAACAAAAGCCCCCCGAGGGACGGCCTTTTACTGTTCAACGGGGCGGGCTCTCCTTGCCCCTGCAGAGCAACGACCGCCTACCAGTCGGTAAGTTGCCTTATGCCGTGATTTTCGTCTCAGCGCTGCGACCTAGCGCCTCCTCTTTGCCATGCGCGAAAGCTTCAAATCCCGATAGTCGAACAAAGCGCTGTCAAAAGGCGCAAAAATCGCGTCGCAATCGGTTGCTTGCGGTGACGGAAGCCGAATGAACTCGTGCAACTCAAACCCATGACCGGCCATAACCGAGACGAAATCACTGAACTTATAGCCGCCGCGGTAACGGCGGCGAATTGAAACTTCGGACAAGACGAAGGCGCAGTTTTTCAACAATTCTGAGGCGCCCCGAATGACTTCGATTTCGTAACCCTCCGCATCAATTTTCAAACCGAATGGCCCTTCGTAGTTTGACGCAACCTCGTCAAGAGTCTTCACCGGCACCTGCCGTTCTTCGATTTTTGACATCTGCGCTGTGGCGGATTCTTCGAATTCCAGCATGGTCGCGCGTGTCCCCATCAACCGGGTACCAACCGTTGGGATACGCAGCGTTGTCAGCCCGCCCTCCGCCCCGACACCGCAGGCATGAAAGTCGAAGTCGATTTTGCCCGACCAGTTTCTTCGAAGCTTTGTTTCGTATTCTGCAATCGGTTCGATCAAAACGAACTTGGCGTCGGGGAATGCCTCATACAGATGCGCGGTTCCACCGGCGACCCCAACATCAATGACGGTTCGGACGTCAAAACCTAGACTGCGGATGTATTTGCCTGTCTCTTTGTTCGGCAGAACCTCATAGCTGCGCTTCAAACGCCTGGACAGCCTTTGTACGATTTCGTGCATTGTAAAGAATTCCCTGAACGTTCGCTTCAGAGTGGATCGACTGAGATATTTATGAGCACTTTTTTGGACAATGCAACTTGCAAAACTCACCGCAGCTATAGCCCTACCCAAACTACAAAACGGCCCAATGAACGCCTGTTCGGGTAGTTTGCGTCGGTGTGGTTGTCGATCGCAGATTTCACCAGCCCTCGTCTCACTATGGCCTGGGAGAGGGTTAACAAAAAAGGGCGCCCTTTTGGGTGCCCTTTCTGTCGGTATTCGCGGGAGCGACTTACTCGATGATTTTCGAGACAACGCTGCCCCCGACGATGCGGCCGCCTTCGCGGATCGCGAAGCGCAGAGCGTTTTCCATCGCGATCGGGGCGATCAATTCAACACCGAGCGGCACCATGTCTCTAGGCTGACTATCTCAGTGCCCTCGGCCGGGGCCACGGTGCCGCTAATCTTCAGACGCGGCAGACGGCGCATACCGGGGTGAAATGACCTTGTCGTAAAACAAAAAAGACAGCGGAGTCAGCACCATCGACAAGGCAACGACAATAATCAGAGTATTCGCCAGATCAGCATTCAATACATGCGTAGCGACCGAAAAAGACAACAGCACAAACCCGAACTCTCCGGCCTGCGCCATCCCCAGCGCAAACAGCCAATTGCCTGCGCCGGAAATGCCAAACAATCGGCCCAGAGCGAAAAGAACCACTGCCTTGATGATCATCACACCAAGGGTCAGCGCGACAACCAGACCGATGTGATCAACCATCAATCTGAAGTTCACCGAGGCCCCGACGCTGACAAAAAACAACCCAAGAAACAGCCCCTTGAACGGAGTGATCTCTTTTTCCAGTGCATTGCGATACTCGCTGTTGGCCAACACCACACCTGCAATGAACGCGCCCAATGCCGGGGTCAGACCAACGGCCATCATCAACACGGCAACCCCGACGACAATGGTAAGCGCCATACCTGTGAACAGCTCAGGCAGATTGGCGGATTCGACATACCGGAACACTGGTCCGATCAGATAAGACCCGCCGACAATGACCAGTGTGATCGAACCAAGCGTGACAAGCGCTCTCAACCATCCGGGCAGGCCCTGCACAAGATTCAACGAATGCCCGGTGCTTGTCGTGGGTCCGTGACTAACAGAGCTGCCCCCCATCGCGGCAAGGTCGGGCAGCGCCAAAAGCGGCAACATCGCGAGAATTGGGATCACGGCGATGTCCTGCATCAACAAGACCGAAAAGCTGGATTGCCCGCCACTGCCCATGAGCAAACCTTTTTCGTGCAGTGTCTGAAGCACGATGGCTGTGGACGACAATGAAAAGATCAGTCCGATAGCCAGCGCCACCTGCCATTGTTGGCCAAGTGCCATCACCGGCGCCATAATCGCCAGGGTCGTGCAAAGCAGTTGCAGCCCGCCTAGCCCCAATAGCCTGCGCCGCAAGTCCCAGAGCTTCTTTGGCGCCAGTTCCAACCCGATCAGAAACAGCATCATGACAACGCCAAATTCTGCGAACTGCTCCATGCTAACGACATCGACATTCAGCGCAGTCAGGACAGGACCAAGAAGCATCCCGGCAATGAGGAAACCCAGAACTGACCCGAGCCCAAGCCACACGGCAATCGGGACAATGGCGATGCCTGACCCAAGAAGAATAAAAGAAAGAAGAAGGTAGTCTTCCATGAATTAATGGATTTGAACCAAAGTTTGCATCAAACAAGCTCCTCAAAAGCGGATCAGGTCAAGTGATGAAACAACATACCGTCACTCCTGACAGCCGTCGAGGCAACCAGAAAACTCCCGAATTCGAAGACCTGCGATTCAAAAAAGTGGCGCGGAGTTCCGGACAAATCAAAACGACTAGAAAAGGGTGTTTTCGGAGTTAGGAAAACGCAAAAAAGGCCGCCCCCAAGGGAGCGGCCTTCTTTAGTTTCAACGCTATGTCGGGTCGAAACCCGACTTACCGTGATTACTCGATGATTTTCGAGACGACGCCGGCGCCGACGGTGCGGCCGCCTTCGCGGATGGCGAAACGCAGGCCGTCTTCCATCGCGATCGG
>NZ_JBQFTP010000017.1:0-70904 GCF_056538705.1 Ruegeria sp. BF12
ACACGCTGACACTGCGCGGCAGCGCAAAGGGAGACGGCTATACCATCGGCTTCGGCGACTGCATCGGAACCGTCCAACCACCGATCGAAAACCCGTTCAAACGGTGATGGAAATGGGCCAAGGCGTATCGTATGTCGGATACATCGCAATGAGCCTCGACGGGTTCATCGCAAATGAGAACGGCAGCGTCGACTGGCTCAACCCTTTCAACGAGAAGCTGGCCGCCGACGGGGACGACGGCGGCTATGGTGACTTCATCAGCGGAATTGACGCGCTGATCATGGGCCGGTCAACCTATGAGCAAGTGCTTGGCTGGGGCTGGCCCTACGAAGACCGCGCTGGATACGTGCTGACGCGGCAAATGGGTTATCAGGGAAAGCACGTTGCTGCTGCAGGGAATATCGATGCGCTGCGAAATGCCATTGAACAGGCCGGGCATCAGCGCGTCTGGGTTATGGGCGGCGGTGAAACGCAACGTGCGGCTCTGGAAGCCGGGATGTTCGATAAAGTGCGTGTTTTCATTATGCCTATCCTTTTGGGTCGGGGTCTTCCCTGCTTTGCGCCCGGAGATCAGCGATATCTGGATCTGAACGAAGTCTCGCAACACCCAGGCGGCATTTTACAAATCGACTACAGCATCAAGCATTGAACTGAATGGCCAATACCTGTGCGTCCCAGTGGCGGGGACATGTAGGAAAAGACAGTCTTTTTTTTCGAAATCGGCAGCGGGCAGTTCGTCGATTGGTGTAATCAAAAACACGCGCGACTTCGTAGACAGCACCTATCGGCTGGTGCGATCCCGAGATGTGGGAGGCCCTGCACGGCTGAAGAAGTCGTGTAAACTTGATCCAGATCGTTTTGCGCCGCGGAAATAGGTGGAATCATGACCTGAAGCCCTCGGCATGACCATGCCGAAGGACAGGATCGTGTGCGCCGTCGGCGCCAGAGTATCGGGGGAGAACCCATGAACAAGATCTTCGAAGTTCCACTCTATGCCTATGAACGCAGCCCGGATCAGGATGCGGCAAGCTCGGTGCGGCACAAAGTGATCGTGATCGGTGCGGGGCCAATTGGCCTGGCCGCGGCAATCGATCTGGCCCAGCAAGGGGTCGAGGTCGTTGTGCTGGACGACAATGACAAGGTCAGTTTCGGCAGCCGCGCGATCTGCTTCTCGCAACGCACGCTTGACATCGCAGACCGTCTGGGCGCGGGCCAGCCGATGGTCGAAAAAGGCGTATTCTGGGATGCCGGAAAGGTCTATTTCGACGACCGGCAGGTCTATGAATTCAACCTGCAACCGGACACGGGCTACGCCAACCCGGCTTTCATAAACCTGCAGCAGTATTACTTCGAAAAAGCCCTCGTCGATCGTATTCGGGAATTGCAGGCCGAGGGCGCGCCTGTTGAAATCCGCGGACGCAACAAGGTCGAAGCCATTGGCACCCACGACGACCACGTCAAGCTTGAAGTCCAAACGCCAGAAGGCCCTTACAACATTGAAGCTGATTGGCTGATCGCCTGCGACGGAGCGAATTCGCCGACCCGCCGCATGCTGGGTCTGGATTTCGAAGGCCGCGTGTTCGAAGACAATTTCCTGATCGCCGATGTGGTGATGGAGGCCGATTTCCCAAGCGAGCGCTGGTTCTGGTTCGATCCGCCTTTCAACCGGGGACAATCCGCATTGCTGCACAAACAGCCTGACAATGTCTGGCGCATCGATCTGCAATTGGGCTGGGACATCGACAAAGAGCAGGAAAAGCGGCCCGAAAATGTCATCCCCCGCCTCAAGGCGATGCTGGGCGAAGACGTCAAGTTCGATCTGGAATGGGTGTCGATCTACACCTTCCAATGCCGCCGGATGGAACGGTTCCGTTACGGGCGTGTGCTGTTCGCCGGTGACAGCGCCCATCAGGTCAGCCCGTTCGGGGCCCGTGGCGCCAATTCCGGACTGCAGGACACGGACAACCTCTGTTGGAAGCTGAAACTTGTAATCGACGGACAAGCGCCCGAGCTTTTGCTGGATAGCTACAGCCGCGAGAGGGTGGAGGCCGCAGATGAGAACATCCGCATGTCCACACGCTCGACCGAGTTCATCACGCCGAAATCCGATATGTCCCGTCTGTTGCGCGACGCGGTTCTGGACCTCAGCGAACATTACGAATTTGCGCGACCGCTGGTAAATTCAGGCCGGCTAAGCACCCCTTGCGCCTATAGCGCATCGTCGCTCAGCTCGGCGGATGCGTTGAACGGGCCGGACATCACGCGCCCCGGCTCGGCCTGCCCGGACGCGCCGTTGGGCGATGAGTTCCTGTTGCCGAAACTGGCGGGTAAATTCACGCTGCTGACAATTGATGCGGATGCTCCGGACAGCATCGAAGAAGGCGGGATCAAGGCCACGCGTCTGGCGCTCTCGGTCAAAGACGATCCGACGCTGGAACTGAAACGCCGATATCTGGGTGATGCTACCAGCGCGGTTTATCTGATCCGTCCGGATCAACACGTTGCCGCGCGGCGTGACACGTTCGAGGAAAACGCATTCCGGCAGGCAATCCGCCGGGCAACCGGTAAGGAGTAAGCGACATGACCGATCTGATCCTCACCCCCAATCTGGACAATGCCGATGGGTTCTATGCCGATCTGGTAGCAGCCCATGAGGGGCTGGACAGGCCTGACAGCGACGCCCTGAATGCGCGTCTGGTGCTGATCCTGGCCAATCACATCGGCAACGAGGACGTCTTGTCACAAGCTCTGAAAGCCGCCACGCTGAAAGACAGCTGATGGATTAAGGAGAACGGCCTGGGTGGCGTGGTGCTGTATGATTTCTGGCGGTCATCGGCCAGTTACCGGGTCCGAATTGCGCGAAACATCCTGCCATTATCGCAGCACACCCAGATGCCAATGCACCGCCTTGAACAACGCACAGCGTCTGTGTTTGGGCGCAAGTGGTAATGCCTGTCGTACCAGCCTAAATTCGTCGAAACGAAGGCAGGAGGTCTTTATGCCTGAAATCACCGGCTATCACGCCCACATCTATTTCGACGCCGAAACTCAGGACATCGCCCAGCAGGTCTGCGAAGAGGCGGCGCGCCAGTTTCCCGTGCAAATGGGCCGGATGCACGCCCGCAATGTTGGCCCGCATCCCCGGTGGAGTTGCCAACTGGGCTTTGGCCCAGACGCATTCGATCAGGTGATTCCGTGGTTGATGCTGAACCGGCAGGGCCTGACAATCTTCACCCACCCGGAAACCGGCGACCATCTTGCGGATCACCGGGATCGGGCCATCTGGATGGGTGAAATGCTGGAACTTGATCTGTCGATCTTTGACAAGTTGGGCGCTTAAGTCAGCGCCCGCGCCTGATCCCGCAGTTTGAATTTTTGAATCTTACCGGTCGAGGTCTTAGGCAAAGGTCCGAACACAACCGTTTTTGGGGCCTTGAAATGGGCCATGTTATCCCGGCAGAACGCGATGATCTCAGCATCGGTCGCCTGCGCATTTGGCTTTAACTCGATGAACGCACAGGGCGTTTCGCCCCATTTCTCATCCGGACGCGCGACTACGGCGGCTTCCATCACGGCAGGATGCTTATAAAGAATATCCTCGACCTCGACCGATGAGATATTCTCGCCGCCCGAAATGATGATGTCCTTTGAGCGATCCTTAAGCGCGACATAGCCGTCCGGGTGCATCACACCCAGGTCGCCCGACGCAAACCAGCCGCCCCTGAATGCCTTGTCCGTGGCATCGGCATTCTTCAGGTAGCCTTTCATGACGACGTTGCCCTGCATGAAAATCTCACCCATCGTCTCGCCATCCGCGGGCACAGGTTCGAGCGTGTCCGAATCGGCAACCATCAGCCCTGACAAAGCCGTGTAACGAACGCCCTGACGGACCTTTAGCGCAGCGCGTTCTTCGGCCGCTTTGTCGTTCCACTCGTCTTTCCAGGCGCAGACGACCGAGGGACCATACGTCTCGGTCAGACCGTAAACATGCGTGACCTCTACGCCCATGTTCTCCATGCTTTCGATAACGGCTGCGGGCGGCGGCGCGCCCGCAGTCATCACTTTGATCTCATGATCGAAATCCTTGAGGTGATCGGGCGCATTTGCCAACATGTTCAGCACGATCGGCGCACCGCAGAAATGGGTCACTTTCTCGTCCCGGAACGCCGCATAGATCGGCTCGTCCCGAACGGCTCGCAGACAGACCGAAACGCCGGCGTTCGCGGCCATCGCCCACGGGAAACACCAACCATTGCAATGGAACATCGGCAGCGTCCATAGGTAGACCGAGTGCTTCGGCATGTTCCAGTCCAGCAGGTCCGACTGCGCATTCAACGTGGCCCCCCTGTGGTGGTACACGACTCCCTTCGGGTTGCCTGTGGTGCCGGACGTGTAGTTCAGCGTGATTGCGTCCCACTCATCCCTGGGAAGGGACCAGTTGAACTCAGGGTCGCCTTCGGCCAGCAACGCGTCATAGGTCAGGTTGCCGAGCCTCTCGCCTCCGTCAAAGCTTGGGTCCTCAATATCGATAACCAACAGGTCGTGATCGACTTGTTCCAGCGCCTCTTTCACCACCCCTGAAAACTCGGGATCGACGAACAGAATCTTTGATTCTGCGTGATTCAGGATGAAGGCAATGATTGGCGCATCCAGCCGTGTGTTGATGGTGTTCAGGACCGCGCCCGCCATTGGTACGCCAAAATGCGCCTCATACATCTCGGGGATGTTGGCGGCGATCATCGAAACCGTGTCACCCGCCCCGATACCACGTGCAGACAATGCGCCCGCCATACGACGACAGCGAGCATAGGTTTCAGCCCATGTGAAACGGCGTCCGCCATAAACCACCGAAGGGTAATCCGGGTAGATCAGCGCGGTCCGCTCGATAAAACTCAGCGGCGACAGCGGCGTGTAATTTGCCCGGCATTTGTCCAAATGACGCTCATAGATGTTGGCTTGTGTCATTTGCTGATCCTCCCTCTTCAATTCCGGCGAATTGAGCACAAAGTCGTTCATCTGACAAACCCGTAAAAATACGTCACGGCCATGGACTGGAATTACGGGATGGTGCAATCTGGCCCTATCTCCGACAGTGCTTTCGCGGTGATCTGAGCCATCGAAAACAAAAGGCCGGGACCGCCGATTTATGGCAACCCGCGCACCAGCCATTCTGAAAGGACATGTCATGGACGGCACGTTCAACGAAAACGATCTTTCCCACGTAGTCGAAGCAGACCGCGCCCATATCTGGCACCACCTGCTGCAGCATAAGCCATTGGAAACCAATGATCCGAAGATCATTGTTGAAGGCAAAGGCATGCGTGTCTGGGACCAGAACGGCAAAGAGCACCTGGATGCCGTGTCCGGTGGTGTCTGGACCGTAAACGTCGGCTATGGCCGCGAATCGATCTGTAAGGCGGTTCACGACCAGCTGATGAAGCTGTGCTATTTCGCCAATACCGCGGGTTCGATCCCTGGTTCGATCTTTGCTGAAAAGCTGATCGACAAGATGCCGGGCATGAGCCGGGTGTACTACACCAACTCCGGTTCTGAAGCCAACGAGAAGGCCTTCAAGATGGTTCGCCAGATCGCGCACAAGCGCTATGGCGGCAAGAAAACCAAGATCCTGTATCGTGACCGCGACTATCACGGCTCGACCCTGGCAACCATGTCGGCAGGCGGTCAGGACGAGCGTACGGCGCAGTATGGCCCCTTCGCACCCGACTTCGTCCGCGTTCCGCACTGCATGGAATACCGCAAGCACGAGCTGGGTATGGAAGACCTGTCCGGCGAGGCATTCGGCAAAGCAGCCGCTGACGCCATCGAAGAGGTGATCCTGCGCGAAGGTCCGGAAACCGTTGGTGCGCTGTGCCTTGAGCCGGTAACCGCAGGCGGCGGCGTGATTGAAGCGCCAGCAGGCTACTGGGAGCGGGTACAAGAGATCTGCAAAAAGTACGACATCCTGCTGCACATCGATGAAGTTGTTTGCGGCGTGGGTCGTACCGGCACGTGGTTCGGCTATCAGCAGTACGGCATCAAGCCCGACTTCGTGACCATGGCCAAAGGCGTTGCCTCGGGCTATGCCGCAATCGCCGTTATGGTCACCACCGAAGAAGTCTTTGACATGTTCAAAGACGACATGTCGGATCCGCTGAGCTATTTCCGCGACATCTCGACCTTTGGTGGCTGCACCGCCGGTCCGGCTGCCGCGATCGAGAACATGCGTATCATCGAAGACGAAAATCTGCTGCAGAACTGCACCGACATGGGCAATCGCATGATGGGCAACCTGCAGGCGCTGATGGAAAAGCACAAAGTCATCGGCGACGTGCGCGGCAAGGGTCTGTTCCTGGGCGCAGAACTGGTCGCTGACCGTGCCACCAAAGAGCCGATGGACGAGAAAAAGGTTCAGGCGGTTGTGGCTGACTGTATGGCGCAGGGCGTCATCATCGGAGCCACCAACCGCTCGATCCCAAGCCGCAATAACACGCTGTGCTTCTCGCCTGCGCTGATCGCCACTGCGGACGATATCGACCAGATCACCGACGCGGTCGATGGCGCACTGGGTCGCGTATTCGGCTGAACCTAACTGAATACATCTGCCACCACTCACGCACTTCCGGCAGATGAACTTGAACCGGCGCGCCCACCGCGCCGGTTTTTTTGTGTTTTCTGACACGGGTTTGCCAATTCCCACACCTCGAGTACCCTATACCGACCACACCCCATGCAGGAGACGTGTCCAATGGTACTCAATCTAATCCGGAGCCTTGCCACCCTTGCCCTTATCGCGGTCGCCGCCCCAGCCAGCGCCGATGATGGCAGTGGCTTCCCCCAGATCGTCGGCACTTGGCACGGCACTTACCTGGTGGCCTTCGCCAAATCGAACCCGAACCACGAGAAAGGTCTGTTGAAGACAGAAATGGAGCTGGAGATCACCAAACTGGACGGCAACCTGATCACCGCCACCAACCGCTGGCGGCGGATTGGCGACACGGAATGGATTGTGGAAGAAGCCATGGGTACGTTCAGCCTGGACGAACCGACCCGCTTTGTGTTGGCCGAAGCTGGGATTTCAGGCGAGGACGTTTCGGCCGGGATTTTCAACGGCGTTTATCTGGATGACGTGATCATGGTCACCTATGCCGGACCGGGAACCGGCGTGTCCTTCGCTGCGCAGTTGGTGAAGAAAGGCGCGGATCAGTAATCCGTCTTGACGAAACACATCAGTTTGAACAGATCACGGCAGCGCGTCAGACGCTTGATAGAATACAGTTTAACCCTGGATTTAGCCCGCAGCAGCGACGGCTGACTATTGAGTGATTGGCGTTTCCACCGCTTCACCGGCGCCCCGAATTGCCTCCAACGCCTGTTGATAGGCTGGTTGATCTCTGATCACATCCATATAGGTCTCGCCCAAAACCTGGCCGGAAACAACGTCCATAGGATAGTGCACGCCTCCGATAACACGTCCGTAACCGATTTCGCGTCCTAGCTTCTCAAGCGTCTCTGAATGCTCGGGGAAGACATCCGAGAGGACCGACGTATAGACAATGGCGCGGATTGTATGCCCGCTGGGATATGACGTGACCGGGAATGCCGTAGCGACAGGTTCAACAGCGTCGTTGATCACGAAAGGCCGCGGTATGTCATATGTCGCCTTAACCAAGTTGTAGTCGTCACGAACTTCATTGATAATTTGATCCAGCGTCTCACTCAAAAGCTGTGTGTCGACGTCCAAAAGTCCCGTTGCAACGATGGATGCAAAGCGCTCCAGATCTACCGATTGTTGGACAAAGTCAATTTGTTCGGCCGTCCGGCTTTCCTGCAGCCACATGACGGTGAACATTTCCTTTTCGAACGCCGGCGAGCCGGGTTCGGCAGGCGGGCCAATCAGCCCCACGGTATCGACGCTGTTCGCAGGGTAGAACTCGCCTGATATGGCGGGGCCGGACAGGGCAACGAACGCAACTACTGCAATAGTACTCTTGAACATCGTTACTTCCCCCTCAGGCTAAACAACGCGTACATCTGAAAAAGTATCAGGCTTCGGCGATCAGGGTTCCCCAGACCGAGGTTTCACTGCCCGTTTCACAGATGATTGTCTCCATACCTGTCACTTCATCAGTTCCGAAAGTACAGGCTGCAGACGCAGGGTTGCTTAGAAAAGCTAAATTTAGGGCCACAAGGCCCAAAGCAGCGGTGCGTATCATCACATCAACTCCAGATAGGTGACCTTCACGTGTTGATGGATTCTGGCTTCAAAAACTGTGCTTCGATTAAGTTTGCTTAACGTACTGATCGTCAGCCCGACTTAGCGTGTAACCAAGAACCCAACCTGCAGGGCCGGATGTCGGGAACAAGCAGGCGAAAGTACAAAAGCCCACGACAGATACACACAACAAAAAAGCCGCCCCAAGCGGGACGGCCCTTCTTTCACTGTCTCTTTTCAGAGGATCAGGCAGTCAGAGCAGCCTGAGCTTTGGCGACGATCGCGCCGAACGCTTCCGGTTCGTGCACGGCCAGATCGGCCAGAACTTTGCGGTCCACTTCGATACCGGCCAGGTTCAGGCCGTTGATGAAGCGGGAATATGTCAGTGCTTCGTCATGCGAACGGACAGCAGCGTTGATACGCTGGATCCACAGCGCGCGGAAGTTGCGCTTGCGGTTCTTACGGTCGCGGGTTGCGTACTGATTGGCCTTGTCGACGGCCTGACGGGCAACCTTGAAGGTGCTCTTGCGGCGGCCATAGTAACCTTTGGCGGCCTTGATGACCTTCTTGTGACGGGCGTGAGTTACGGTTCCACCTTTAACGCGGGACATCTCTTAATCTCCTCTTAGCGGTCGTAGGGCATGTAGCCCTTGACGATCTTGGCGTCGGGGGCGGACAGGGTGGTGTTGCCACGGGCATCGCGGATGAACTTCTTGGTCCGCTTGATCATGCCGTGCCGTTTGCCGGCTTGGCCAGCAAGGACCTTACCGGTCGCAGTCACCTTAAAGCGCTTCTTGGCGCTCGACTTGGTCTTCATCTTAGGCATTTCCGTCTCCTTTCAGGGTTCGGTACTAAACGCGACTCGGCATGCCATCTCGGCCGGTCACGCGATCAGAAGCGCCGTTTACGCAAGTTCAGTCATACTGGCAAGGGGGTTTGGACCAGAATCTGCGCTTTTCGCAGCTTGGTCTGGCACCGGGGCGACATCGCCGCCCCGGTGGATTGGTTTAATGTTCGAATTTGCGGATTTCACCGCTCTTCAGCCGCGATGCGTAAGATGCCAGTTCTTCGCGTACCACTTTCATCAGGAAGTAGAGCGCAAAGACATTCACGACAGCCATCGCAAAGATCGCCGCATCCGAGAAGTCGATGACCGGGCCGAGGTTGGCGGCCGCGCCGATGACAACGAAAATGCAGAAGATCACCTTGAACACCAGCTCCTTGGTGTGACCTTCGCCGAACAGGTAGGTCCAGGCCTTGAGGCCATAGTAGGACCAGCTGATCATGGTCGAGAAGGCAAACAAGACCACCGCAATCGCCAGCACATATGGGAACCAGCTAAAGGCGCTGGCAAAGGCCGCCGAGGTCAGGCTGACGCCCGAGTTACCGTCGACAGTTGCAATCGCGCTGCCATCTTCGGTCAGCATGTAGAGACCGGTTTCCGGATCGATGATCAACTGCTGGGTGATGATGATCACCAGTGCGGTCATGGTACAGATCACGACCGTATCGATGAACGGTTCCAGCAGGGACACAAAGCCTTCTGTGATCGGCTCACTGGTCCGCACGGCCGAGTGCGCGATCGCCGCAGAACCCACGCCCGCTTCGTTCGAGAATGCCGCACGACGGAAGCCTTGGATCAGCGCGCCGACCATACCGCCAGCCACGCCAAGCCCCGTGAAGGCGCCCTCGAAAATCTGACCAAAGGCCCAGCCGATCTGGTCTGCGTGCATGATGATAATCACCAAAGCGGCCAGCACGTACATGACGCCCATGAACGGAACGACCTTTTCGGTCACGCGTGCGATGGACTTCAGGCCACCGACGATCACTGCAAACACGATACCGGCGAAGACAAGGCCTGTGATCCAGCCGGGATAGTCGCCGGTGATACCCGCGATCTGCTGGTGCGCCTGATTGGCCTGGAACATGTTGCCGCCGCCCAGCGCGCCAAGGATACAGAAGATCGAGAACAGAACCGCCAGAATCTTACCGCCCGGCAGGCCCAGTTCTTTAAACCCTTTGGACATATAATACATCGGGCCACCCGAAACGGTGCCATCCTCGTATTCATTTCGATATTTCACACCCAGCGTACATTCGGTGAATTTCGACGCCATGCCCAACAGGCCGGCGACGATCATCCAGAAGGTCGCGCCTGGCCCGCCGATACCGACGGCCACCGCCACGCCGGCGATGTTGCCCAGGCCGACCGTACCCGACAGCGCCGTGGCCAGAGCCTGAAAGTGGCTGACCTCTCCCGCGTCGTTGGGATCAGAATAATCACCTTTCACAAGGCTGATTGCGTGGCCAAAGAACCTAAGCTGCACAAAGGCAAAATATAACGTGAAAACAGAAGCGGCGATCACCAGCCAACACACGATCCACGGCACGCTGGTGCCGGGAAACGGGGCAAAGATGAAACTGACGAACGGCCCGGTGAAGTCGGCGAATGCCTGATTGATTTTGTCGTCCAGACCGACGGCCTCTTGTGCCATTGCGGGGCTGGTAAACAGGGCGGCCGCCGCAGCCAGACCAAGATGTTTAAGCATGTTCATTCTTGTCCCTCCCCTCAGTTGACGACGGTGACCGGCACGTCGGCGTGCATGACCAGATTCTGGGTCGAGCTGCCAAACAGGCGTTTTTTGAATCCATCCGCCGAGGCGCGCCCGACGATGATCTGCGAACCGCCGTTGTCGACCGTGATCGTGTTTAAGGTTTCAGCGACGTCGCCGTGGCGCACTATGCCCTTTGCCGTAAACCCGTCCGCAGTCAGCCCATCGACGACAGGAGTGACGATGCGGTTGGTCGCCAAGGCGACCTCTTCTTCACGCCGCTTGTGCCGAAGCGCGTTTTCTTCCGGCGTCTGAAATGTGAATGGGGACCATTCGATGACGTAGACCACCAGCAATTCACACGTTCCGATGCGTTTTGCCAGATCCTTGGCGAAGGCAACGGCGCGTTCGCCGGTTTCTGTCCCGTCCAGTCCAATGACAATTTTTGTTGTCATGTCGTTCCTCCAATATTTTTTTGGTTGTCCGGGGCCCGTGCCCCCGGCAGGGCAGCCGGAACCTGGAACTTATTGAGTAGACCGCCCTGTGGTTAAGTATCCCGGAAAAACACGAAAAAATAGAGGGTTATCTTCCAAATTCAACCAAGAATTCGGTTTTACTTTGAAATTATTGTATATTTTCTGCGTAAAAAATAGGCGCGCCATTAAAGGCACAGGCTTGTGGCGCACCTAAATTCTCTCAGATCAGCCGGGATCTGTATTGTAGATCAGACGCTCATCGCAGGGTGCGATGCGCAGAATATTGGTCGTTCCCGGGACGTTGAAAGGCACGCCAGCGGTTACAACGATCTGATCGGCTTCGGATGCGAACCCACCGGCACGGGCCGCACGGGCCGCGTTGACGACAGCCCCTTTGAACCGCTCCAGTTCAGGCGTCATCACGCAATGGCACCCCCAGCTCAGACACAGACGCCGCGCAGTTCCGGTGGCTGGCGTCATCGCGATGATAGGCACGCCGGGACGTTCCCGAGCAGTCAGCAATGCGGTGGTGCCGCTTTGTGTAAAGCAGCAAATCGCTTTGATATCCGTCTTTTCCGCGATCTCACGCGCAGCGGCCACAATGCCATCCGCGACGGAGTGCCCCTTGGCCGTGCGGGAGGCCGCGATGATCTGCGTATAGGTCGGATCGGCCTCGACCTCGATGGCGACCTTGTTCATGGTCTGCACTGCTTCGATGGGATAGGAACCAGCGGCCGATTCAGCACTGAGCATGATCGCATCGGTACCTTCATAGATCGCCGTTGCGACGTCCGAAACCTCAGCCCGGGTGGGCATCGGGCTTTCGATCATGCTCTCCAGCATCTGGGTGGCGACGATGACCGGCTTTGCCGCTGCACGGCATTTCCGGACCAACCGTTTCTGAATCGGCGGCACCGCAGAAACCGGCAGCTCAACACCGAGATCGCCGCGAGCGACCATGATCCCATCCGACGCATCCAGAATGTCGTCAAACGCCTCAACTGCGGCAGGCTTTTCGATCTTGGAAAGGATAGAGGCGCGGCCATCCGCCAACGCGCGGGCTTCGAACACGTCCTTGGCACGCTGCACAAAGCTCAGCGCCAACCAATCCACACCCAGTTGGCAAACAAATTCCAGATCGTCGCGGTCCTTGGCGGACAAGGCCGCCAGCGGCAGCACCACGTCGGGTACGTTCACGCCCTTGCGGTTCGAAATCGTGCCGCCGACCTCAACCGTGCAATTGGCGAAATCCTGGCCACAGTCTTTCACGATCAGGCGGATTTTGCCGTCATTGACCAACAGACGCGCACCCGGCTCCAGTGCGGCGAAGATCTCGGGATGTGGCAGGCACACGCGGCTGACGTCGCCGGGCACAGGGTCGAGATCCAGGCGAAATTCAGCCCCCTCCTCCAGTTCCTCGGCATCATTGGCAAAGACACCAACCCGCAATTTTGGACCCTGCAGGTCAGCCAGAATCGCAATCGGGCTTTCCAAGTCCTTTTCAACCTGCCGGATAATACGGTGCCGTTCACGGATCTCGTCATGGCTGCCGTGGCTCATGTTCAGGCGGAACACATCCGCTCCGGCCTCGTGCAAAGCACGAATGGTGTCATAATCGTTCGACGCCGGTCCCAGCGTCGCCACGATTTTCACATTTCTCAGGCGTCGCATCGGTCTTGCTCTCCTAACGTCTTATCTTGAGTCGGCAACAATGTTACCGCAAACATTGCTCAGGCCGCTTATTGCGCAATTCCCTTTTCAAAGCAACTGCCCTACACCTGCGACAAACTAGATGACAGGCTTATGACGTATTCCCCGTTTTTTATCCACGGCGCCGATCGCCCCTCGCGCTGGCTGATCACATGCGACCACGCAACCAACACGGTTCCGCCCGAAATCAACGGCGGCGACCTGGGACTGCCGCGCGAGGATATGGAGCGCCATATCGCTTATGACGTCGGGGCCTATGAGGTGTCGAAACATCTGGGAGAGATCCTGAACGCCCCGGTGATCGCCGCCAATTTTTCTCGGCTCGTGATCGACCCGAACCGAGGTGAAGATGACCCGACCCTGCTGATGAAGCTTTATGACGGTTCGATCATTCCCGGCAACCGCCACGCCGACGCGGCCGAGCGTGAACGACGTCTGAATATGTGCTACCGCCCCTATCATGAAGCACTGGCACAGATGGCCGCGCTGCCCCATGCGGTGATCGTTTCCATGCACTCGTTCACACGGCAGCTGCGGGGACGAGAACCGCGCCCATGGCACATCGGAATTCTGCACACGCCGGACGAACGCTTCTCGCGCCCCCTGATCAACCGGCTGAAGGCCGAGGGCGATCTGTCCGTCGGCGTCAATGAGCCGTATACCGGTGTTCTGCCGGGTGATGCGATTGACAAGCACTGCACCAGCTTTGGACGGCCTAATGCGTTGATAGAACTGAGAAATGACCTGATTGCAGATAATGCAGGGCAGCGAGAATGGGCAGAGCGTCTGGCACCGATCCTGCAGGACGCACTGGACGAAAGCAGGTTGTGACGTAAGGTCAATGCAGGTCGTTTTCGGCGCTCACGTCATTGTGAGCGCATCTCCTGATCCCCATATATTTCAGGAAAGGAGACGACCATGACTCAGGAATTCCTGACGACCGTCTTCGGCTGGATGACGGTTCTAAACATCGCCCTTCTGCTTTTTACCACGCTGATGATCATAGGCTTTCGGGACTGGATCGCCGGAATACACAGCAGAATGTTCCAAATGGAACGTGCAGAGGTCAAAAGGGCCTACTTTAGGTATCTTGCCAACTACAAGATCCTGACAATCGTGTTCTGCATGATGCCATGGCTGGCACTTAAACTGGCATAGGACCAATGTCCAAAGCCGCGAAGGGCCGCAAGGCCCTTCGTGTTTGTTGTAAGACCGCGTTTGGATCGTTAAGTCAGGCTCAGAACGCCAGAAAACCAGTCGGAGCCAGACCATGGACAAGCAAACCGAAATCGAACTTCAGGCCGCCGCGTTCCGCCGGTTGCAAAAGCACCTGATGGAAGACCGCAAGGATGTGCAGAACATCGACATGATGAATCTGGCCGGGTTCTGCCGCAACTGCCTGTCGCGGTGGTATCAGGAAGCCGCCAATGAAAAAGGCATTGAGATGGGCAAAGACGAGGCCCGCGAGATTTTCTATGGCATGACGATGGATGAGTGGAAGGCCAAATACCAGACCGAGGCGAGTCCCGAAAAACAGGCCGCTTTCAAGGTCGCGTTCGAAGAGAACGTCACTGATAAGGGCTAGTCCTGAAACGAAGAAGGCCCGCCAGATCGGCGGGCCTCTTTCTTTAGATTGCGGCCTTGCGGCTTTCGTCCAGGTAAATCTCGCGCAACCGTTTCGCGATTGGGCCGGGCGTTCCGTCGCCCAAGGTCACGCCGTCGATCTCAACCACCGGCATGACAAAGGCGCTGGCCGAGGTGGTGAAGGCCTCGTCTGCCTCTTTCGCCTCTTCAATGGTGAACAGGCGTTCTTCCACTTCCATTTGGGCCTCTGCCGCCATGCGCAGAACCGCCTTGCGGGTGATACCGTGCAGAATGTCGTTCGACAGCGGGCGGGTGACAATCTTGCCGCCTTTGACGAAGTATGCGTTGTTGCTGGTGCCTTCGGTCACATAACCGTCTTCAACCAGCCACGCGTCGTCACAACCTGCCTTCTTGGCCATCATCTTGCCCATCGACGGGTACAGCAACTGCACGGTCTTAATGTCGCGACGGCCCCAGCGAATATCCTCGATCGAGATGATCTTGGCACCCTTCTTGGCTGCGGGGCTATCGGCCAGGCCCGGCTTGTTCTGAGTGAACAGAACGAGGCTGGGCTTGGTATCCGCCGACGGGAATACAAAGTCCCGATCGCCATCCGAGCCACGGCTGACCTGCAGATAGACCAGACCTTCTTCGATGCCGTTCAGCTCCACCAGTTTGCGGTGAATCTCCAGCAGTTCTTCCTTGGTGCAGGGCTCGGCCATCTCCAGCTCGTCCAGCGACCGCTTCAGGCGCACGGCGTGGCCTTCGAAATCGATCAGCTTGCCGTCCAGAACGCTAGTGACTTCGTAAACGGCGTCTGCGAACAGAAAACCACGGTCAAAGATGGATACCTTGGCCTCGGTCTCGGGCAGGTAGTCGCCGTTTACGTAAACGGTGCGGGTCATGTCTTGTCTCCTCAGCCCCAAAGTGCCGCCACAGGCGGGTGCACTCCGGCGTCATCAAAAATCAGCGGGGTGTCGCGGTCTTCGGCCAGCAACAGCGGGCCGTCAAGGTCTGTAACCATTGCGCCCTGTGCCAACAGTGTCGCAGGGGCCATAGCCAAAGAGCTGCCGACCATACAGCCGACCATGACTTTGTAGCCTTCTGCCAAGGCAGCTTCACGCAATGCCAGCGCCTCGGTCAGGCCGCCGGTTTTATCCAGCTTGATGTTGACCACATCATATTTGCCTTTCAGCTTTGGCAGGCTGGTGCGGTCGTGACAGGACTCGTCCGCACATACAGGCACCGGACGATCCATCCCGATCAGCGCGTCGTCTTCCCCTGCAGGCAGAGGTTGTTCCACCAATGCAACGCCCAGTCGCACCAGGTGCGGAGCCAGATCGGCATAAACCTCGGCCGACCAGCCCTCGTTGGCGTCCACGATGATCTTGGCGTCCGGCGCGCCTGCGCGCACGGCCTCGAGCCGGGGCATGTCATCCGGAGTACCAAGCTTGATCTTCAGCAAGGGACGATGCGCATTCGCGGCCGCCTGCGCCTGCATTTTCTCGGGCGTGTCGAGCGACAGAGTATACGCCGTGATCTCGGGACCCGGCACCGGCAATCCAGCCAGTTCCCAGGCCCGTTTTCCAGCCCGTTTGGCCTCCAGGTCCCACAGCGCACAGTCCACCGCATTCCGCGCAGCACCTGCAGGCAACAGGTCCATCAAGCTGTCTCGGGTGAACTCGGCAGGCAGCGCGTCGATCTCGGCCACGACCGATTCCAGCGTTTCGTCATATCGGGCATAGGGCACACATTCGCCCCACCCCTGATGCATTCCGTCAGACACCCGTACCGTCAGCACTTTTGCTTCGGTCCGAGACCCGCGCGAGATGGTGAACACCTGCGCCAGCCGAAACACGTCACGAGAGACTTCTACCTGCACGCGCCAGCTCCTTCATCTTTTTAAAAATACTCCCGCCGGAGGCGGACAACCCCGCCTCCGGCGCACCGCTTAGATCACATTGCGGCCAGTGCATCCACCAGTTTGCCCGAACCAAAGCGGAATGGGTCTGTGGCAGGCAGTCCCATATCGGCTTCGATCTTCGCCAGATAGGCAGTGGCGTCGGCTTCACTCATGTGCTGCGTGTTGACCGAAACGCCCACAACCTGACAGTCCGGGTTGGCCACCTTGGCCAGTGCCAGCGCCGTATCCCGCAGGGCTTCCAGTGTCGGCAACTGATACGTCGGCAGACCGCGCATATGCTCGCGGGTCGGTTCGTGCGACAGGATCAGGGCATCCGGTTGGCCGCCGTGGATCAGCGCCATGGTCACGCCCGAATAGGACACGTGGAACAACGAGCCCTGCCCTTCGATCAGGTCCCAGTGGTCATCGTCATTGTCAGGTGTCAGCCATTCGACCGAGCCTGCCATGAAGTCCGCGATGACAGCGTCCAGCGGCACGCCGTCACCAGTTATCAGGATGCCGGTCTGTCCGGTGGCGCGGAAAGTCGACTTCATGCCGCGCTTGCGCATCTCGGCATCCATCGCCATGGCCGTGTACATCTTGCCAACCGAGCAGTCGGTGCCCACGGCCAGACAACGCTTTCCCTTGCGCTTGATGCCATTTGCGATCGGATATTCGACTTCGGGAACGCGAACATCGTGCAGCTTTCGGCCGGTAGCTTCGGCGACGGCAACCAGATCGGGCTCGTCGCGCAGCAGGTTGTGCAGGCCCGAGGCCAAGTCAAAACCTTCCTCCAGCGCCATCACCAGAACCTTTTTCCACTCTTGGCTGATGACGCCGCCACGGTTGGCCACGCCGATGACCAGAGTCTTTGCGCCAGCTTCTTTCGCTTCGGTCAGGCTCATGTCGGTCAGGCCCAGATCAGCCTTGCAAGCGTCCATACGGTACTGGCCCACGGCATTTTCAGGACGCCAGTCCTTGATGCCAACTGCCACTTTGGCCGCCAATTGGTCGGGCGCATCGCCCAAAAACAGCAGGTACGGTGTCTCGATCATTGCGGTTCACTCCTTTGATTCCGACGCAGCCTAGGGGACGAATTCCACGAGTGTTTCGCGTTTTCGACCATCGACGCCCCATCGTGCGGGAAAATTTTGCGCAGTTTACATATTTCGCGCATCAATTTTTCAAGTTTTCAAAGCGATTAAACTTTAATCACTGTTTTGCTCCTGTTTTTCGGCGATTGCTGCGATTGCAATGCCGCAGCTGCACAAAGATACTTGCCATGCCCTGCGCAATTTAATACCTCATGAGGCAAGAAAATCGTAATTTCCTTTCTCGCACGAGGTCCAGATGAGCTTTCGCATTCAACCCGCCGCCCCCGCGCGCCCCAATCGCTGCCAATTGTTCGGACCCGGATCAAACACCAAGCTTTTCCCGAAAATGGCTGCTTCGACTGCGGATGTGATCAACCTTGATCTGGAAGACTCGGTCGCGCCTTCGGACAAGGATGTGGCGCGCGCGAACGTGATCGAAGCGCTGAATACCGTCGACTGGGGCAACAAGTACATGTCGGTCCGCATCAACGGGCTGGACACACCCTATTGGTACCGCGACGTGGTTGATCTACTGGAACAGGCTGGCGACCGTCTGGATCAGATCATGATCCCCAAAGTGGGATGCGCGGCGGATGTCTACGCCGTCGACGCGCTGGTCACGGCCATCGAACGCGCCAAGGGCCGCACCAAACCAGTCAGCTTTGAGGTCATCATCGAATCCGCTGCGGGTATCGCCCATGTCGAAAAAATCGCAGCCTCTTCCCCCCGTATGCAGGCGATGAGCCTCGGTGCGGCGGATTTCGCGGCCTCGATGGGTATGCAGACCACCGGGATCGGTGGAACGCAGGAAAACTATTACATGCTGCGCGAAGGCGAAAAACACTGGTCTGATCCGTGGCATTGGGCGCAGGCGGCCATCGTTGCCGCCTGTCGCACTCACGGTGTGCTGCCGGTGGACGGTCCGTTTGGCGACTTCTCGGATGACGAAGGCTATATCGCGCAGGCAAAACGCTCGGCCACACTGGGAATGGTCGGCAAATGGGCAATTCACCCCAAGCAGATCGCGCTGGCCAATCAGGTCTTTACCCCGTCAGAAGAAGCCGTGTCCGAAGCGCGCGAAATTCTGGCCGCGATGGAACAGGCCAAGGCCAACGGAGAGGGCGCGACAGTCTACAAAGGCCGCCTGGTCGATATTGCGTCGATCAAACAAGCTGAGGTCATCGTGGCACAGGCCGAGCTGATCGCAGCAAGCTAAACACAAAATAAAGGCGCCCACCGGGCGCCTTTATTCTTAGCGGCCAAACACGTCGTTGGGCGTCCAGGTGACCCGCTCGCCCTGCTTGCCCCATTTCATCATCAGGCAGGATGTTCCGTATTTCTGAAAATACTTGATGTTCAGCGGATACCACCCGGCCTGCGGAACCTCGACCTCAGTGCGCTGGTTGGCCTCGCATCCCTGACGCCCATTGACATATCCGATCTGCTGGCCTCCGACATAGGCGTCGATACCGTCATTGGACCAGGTTTCCAGCTCGTAAATTCCGGGCGAGTCAAAACGGATGTAGCCCGTGATCTCAGCAGCAACGTTATAGGCTTCGTTGAACGTCAGGACCGGGTCGCCCTCAGCAGTGTCGCGGTAGTCCAAACCGCGCAAAGGCTGGCCAGCCTGCGCCTTTTTCAGCAAGTGCTTAACCTTGGCAAGGTTTTGAATCTTGCGCGGCGGGTTTCCTTCCCACGCATATTTCACATTCAATCCCGCTTTGGGGCTGGGCTGCGGGTTAGCAGGTTGCAATTTCAGCGGCGCGGACATGGCCACGCCTGCGATCAACGCCATAGCCGTAGCCAGCGTCCCGATCCGAATGAGTTTCATAGTCTTCTCCCTGTGTGCGGCCCATTGAGGTTTCCCCTCACTTCAACCGGACCCTTGAGAAGACACTAGGCCCTGAAAATTCACCCTGCAAGGCAGTTAAGGTTCACAATCCCAACGTCAGGCGCGCGTATCCTTCGGCGAATCCATCACCACGTATGAGGTAATCGAGGTCACATGCGGCAGCGTGCCGAGTACTTCAGTGTGGAAGGTTTTGTATGACGGAAGGTCGGCACATTCCACACGCAGCAGATACTCGATCGTGCCCGTGATGTTGTGACACTCGACCACTTCGGGCGACAACTGCAGAGCACGCTCGAACCCCTCCTGCGCGGCCTTGGTATGTTCGCCGAGCCCAACACCGATATAGGCCACAAAACCGACGCCCAGCGCCGTCGGGTTCAAAACCGCACGATAGCCCGAGATAACGCCCGAACGCTCCAGTTCCTGAACGCGGCGCAGGCAGGCAGACGGCGACAACCCTACCCGATCCGCCAGATCCAGATTGCTGATGCGGCCATCATGCGAGAGCTCTCGCAATATTTGCCGATTTATATGGTCAATTTTCGTCATTAATTGCGACATTAGCGAAGAAGCGCACTAAAACGCAATTTCATTTGTTGAATTTAAGGCAATTATCCCGCTCATGACCTATGATATCCTTCTGGCCCTGATCACCTTTGCCTTTGTCTCCTCCATTACGCCGGGCCCAAACAACCTGATGCTGATGGCATCGGGGGCGAATTTCGGATTCCGCAAAAGCATCCCGCACATGCTGGGGATCGGGCTGGGGTTCACATTCATGGTGCTTTTGGTCGGTACAGGTTTGGTACAGCTGTTCGATATGTATCCGGTCAGCTATACGTTGCTGAAGGTCGCCTCGGTCGCGTATCTGTTACTTCTTGCGTGGAAAATCGCAAACGCTGCCCCGGCCAAGGGGGCAAGCGACACGGGCACTCCGATGACGTTCCTTCAAGCGGCCGCATTTCAGTGGGTCAATCCCAAGGCCTGGGCCATGGCCCTGACGGCAACCACAGCCTACACGCCGGATCAGACCTTGCAGGCCATCGTCGTTGTCGCCCTGGTGTTCGGAGCAGTCAACCTTCCCTCTGTCAGCACATGGACCGTCCTGGGACAACAGATGGCGCGCGTCCTGACGAACCCGCGCCGGTTGGTTGTGTTCAACTGGACAATGGCGGCGCTGCTGGTGGGCTCGCTTTACCCGGTCCTGTGGCCAAACTGAGTTACTTCAGCGGCAGGCAGATTTCCGTCAGCAAATCTTCGGGCGCCGTATCACGCGGGTTGTTCAGGTAGATTTCGTAGCACGGCTGATCCGCGGGTTCTTCACCCGACTGGGGCAACCAGTTGCCAAACAAGCTGTGGTAAGCGGCGCGAATGCCAGAGTACGGGCCCTTATAGGTCAGAACCGCGGTTCTCCCGCCCGGAATTTCCAGGCTTTCCATACCTTCGGGCGTTCCGTCGCCATGATATTCGGCACCGGCCAAGCTGCGCAATTGCTCCTCTGGCGTGTCGTCCGGGCTATCCAGATACACAGCAAGAACCGGGCCAACCTTGGGCCACAATTGCCGGGACTCACACAGAGCGCCAAAGGCCTCAAAACTTTTGCCGATTTGCGAATAATCACCCTTGTGCGGCAGAGCGATAACACGTCGGGCTGGTTCAGTGCGGGTTTCAACGGGGTGCATTGGATAATCTCCGGTTTTGAATCGTGGATTGGCCGGAAGGAACTGTCCGGCTTGACGAAAAGCGGCGGGGCTACTGCCGTAGGCCTCAGCAAAGGCCCGCGCAAATGATTTCAGGTTTGGATAGCCGACATCGGTCGCGATCTGCACCACAGGCTTATCGGTCATCACCAACCAGCTTGCGGCGCGATGAAGCCGAACCCGACGCACTGCCTGCGCGCAGGTCTCGCCAGTAATCGCCCGAAACACGCGGTGCCAGTGGAACCGGGACATCGCCGCGACATCCGCCAACGCGTCCAGCGACAGGTCTCCGGCGGGGTTGTCGTGAATATGGACCAACACGCGCAATACGCGGTCTTCATAGCTGGCTGCCATCTACATCCTCCCTTCGCTCTGCCCTCATGAAGATGCATATTTCCCAGCCACAAATCTTGCTGAATTTGCATCGGAATGCCCATGCAAAAATGTTACACTTGACGCGTTACGCACATAGACAAATCACTATTCAACACGTGAACTGAGGACTGTCATGATCACCCTGTCTTTCCCGCTCCGCCACATTATGATTGCTGCCTTCATTACTTTAATGCCTGCAATTGCGCAGGCCGATGACGTCCAATCCCAAACCATGATTGCCGAACGCGTCAGCCAGCACAGCCCGACCGCTGAAACCTACATCAAGGATCGGCCAATCCTTGGCTGGCAACTGACCAGCGATGATTTCGACGCAATTCCCCAAGCGATCCGCGACAACCTCGGTTCGGTCGATGGCACAAGCTACGATCAGGCGTATCTGGCCGAGAACACCGGTTCGATCATAGCTCTCCAGTTCCGCAAGGATGGCCCGGACTTCTACATCATTGGCAAGAACACGTTTGACGAGGCTTACGAGCTTGTTTCACTGGACGATGTCGCACTGAAAAATACGCGACTGATTGAGCGGCTGGATATGGCCCCTGCGGTCAAGGCGATGTTCGAGGATCAAACGCCCGGTATTGTCGGTGCGCTCAAGACAACACCGGTTGAAATGCTGCGCGTGTCCGATCTGGGATATGCGACAAACGAAGCTTTGACCATTCAGGCCCCCTGGGGCGAACAGACCAAACCTGAAGGGGCTGACGCCTTTCTAGTTTGGGACAGCGGCGAAAACCAATACTACATGGTCAACGCGGATGCGGACGGATTGCCGTCCAGTTATGTCCCGGCAAAGTGACCTATACCGGCGCAGCCGCCGAACGGGGCTGCTTTGCCTTGTGTTGCATTCCTCCGACAGCAAGTTCATATAGCGAAGAACTTCCGCGTTGAGAGGCGTCATGACCCAGTATCTGGATTTCGAAAAACCCCTGGCCGAGATCGAAGGCAAGGCCGAGGAATTGCGCGCGCTGGCTCGCGCTAACGAAGAAATGGACGTGGCCGAAGAAGCCGCCGCGCTGGACGCCAAGGCCGCCAAGCTGCTGGACGAACTGTATGGTGAGCTCACCCCGTGGAGAAAATGCCAAGTGGCGCGCCATCCCGAGAGGCCGCACTGCAAGGATTATGTCGAGGCTCTGTTCACCGAATTCACTCCGCTGGCGGGTGACCGGAACTTTGCCGACGATCTGGCGGTGATCGGCGGTCTGGCCCGGTTCAATGACCAGCCCGTTATGGTGATCGGGCACGAAAAAGGTTCCGACACCAAGTCGCGGATCGAACGGAATTTCGGCATGGCCCGACCCGAAGGCTATCGTAAGGCCGTACGCCTGATGGAAATGGCGGGCCGGTTTGGACTGCCAGTCATCACCCTGATTGATACAGCGGGCGCCTACCCCGGCAAGGGCGCCGAAGAACGTGGCCAATCTGAAGCCATCGCGCGATCGACCGAAATGTGCCTTAAGATCGGCGTGCCGCTGGTGTCCGTGATTATCGGCGAAGGTGGCTCGGGTGGTGCGGTCGCGTTTGCAACGGCAAACCGTGTCGCGATGCTGGAGCATTCGGTTTACTCGGTGATCTCGCCCGAGGGCTGCGCCTCGATCCTTTGGAAGGACTCGGAAAAGATGCGTGAGGCGGCCGAAGCCCTGCGTCTGACGGCACAGGACCTGCACAAGCTGGGTGTCTGCGATCACATTATCACCGAACCCAAGGGGGGTGCGCATCGGGATCGCGAAGCCACCGTCGAATCCGTGCGGAACGCCATCGATGCCATGCTCAAAGAGCTGGACGGCAAAGATGCAGCGGCCCTGATCAAGGACCGCCGTCAGAAATTCCTGGATATCGGCTCGAAAGGGCTGGCGGCCTAAACCGTCAGCCGCCAAGCTGGCGCAACAACGCCGCCGAAGGCTCTCCGGTCACAGCCTGCCCATTGGCGCGCTGATACGCACTGATGGCGGATTTCGTGTTGTTGCCGATGACACCGTCCGCGCCTTGTGTGTCGTGGCCTGCGGATGTCAGGCGTCGCTGAAGCTCCTTACGATCCTCAAGCGTCAAACCGGTCGCGTCCGGCCCGAATGACGCCTGGAATGGCGTGGCGCCCGCAATCCGGTCGGACAGATGTCCGACGCCAATCGCGTAACTGTCCGAGTTGTTGTAGCGCTTGATCACCTGAAAATTGCGGAACACCGCAATGCGAGGCCCGGGTGTCTGCGGCTGTAACACCGCGGTCGGGGTGCCGGACACGGTGCCAACTTCTCCGCCCCACGGCTGCCCGCGCACCCATCCGGCACGCGCCAGGTAGGAAGCTGTTGAGGCCAGCGAATCCGTCGGGTCTTCGGACCAAATGTCTCTCCGCCCGTCTCCGGTGAAATCGACCGCGTAGGCTAGATAGGACGTGGGAATAAACTGGGTGTGCCCCATGGCCCCGGCCCAACTGCCGGTCATATTCGAGGGTGTCGTATCGCCCTCCTGAATAATCTTCAGGGCAGCTACCAGTTGCTTTTCAAAAAACGCACCGCGGCGACCGTCATAGGCCAGTGTCGATACGGCCGACACCACCGGGACGTCCCCGCGGCGGGCTCCATAGCGGCTTTCCAGGCCCCAGACGGCCACGATGACCTCTTTGTCGACAGCATATTGCGCCTCGATCGCCGAAAGGGTGCCAGCATGGCGCACCATCATCTGTTTGCCCGTGTTGATCCGTTCATCTGACGCCGCAATCGCCAGATAGTCCTCTAACGAGCGTTTGAATTCGACCTGATTGCGGTCACGCTCGATCACGTCAGGCAAGTACCCTGCCCCCTGAAAGGCTCGACTCATGGTCGTCTGCGAAATTCCTTGCGAGGCTGCACGCGATTTGAAACCGGCGACCCAGGCGTCCCAGCCTGCATTGGGGACGGTCCGCATCCGCGTTGCAGGGGCACTGGTCGGAGTTCCTCCTGAACACGCGGCCAGAAAGGTCGATCCGAGTCCAAGCGAAAACAGGCGTCGATTGATCATGTTTGAAATCTGCTCTTGTTGTGATTTGGCTCAGAGTATCGCAGACGCGACGCTCAAGCCAGCGCGGCGACACCCCACAAAAGCAATCCGAGCCATTCGGCAACAAGCCGCTCAGCTGACCAGCATCCGAAGCCCCTGGGTCACATCCGAGCGCACCGCCAGACGCAGCCCGGGTTCGTCCCCTGCTTTCAACGCGGCAATGATCAGCTTGTGGTAATGCGGCGGCTCTGTCCGCCGCAACCGCCCGTAAAGCGCACGCATGGTTGGCCCCAATTGCAGCCAAACAGTCTCGACAATGGCCAGCATCGCGGGCGCCTGCGCGCGCAGATACAGTGTCCGATGAAATTCCAGGTTGGACCGGATATAGCCGACCGCATCCCGCTTGGTGACCATTTCAGCAACGTTCATGTTGATGCTTTGCAACCGGTCAATCAATGCCATGTGCGCGCGGGGCAAAGCGCGGCTGGCCAGTTCGACTTCCAACAGGGCGCGTAATGCCGCTAGTTCTTCAATACGGTCATTGGTCAGCTCGGGCGTGGAAACGCGGCCGGACGAAGACAGGAACAGTGCCCCTTCGGCCACCAACCGCCGAACAGCCTCACGCGCGGGCGTCATCGAGACGTCGAACTCCTTGCCGATCCCTCGCAGGGTCAACGCCTGCCCCGGTGCCATCTCACCGTGCATGATACGTGAACGCAGGGCTCGATAGACCTGATCATGGGCGGCGGGCTGAGAGTCGGTTGGACGGGCACTTAACATACCCCCATGTGATCACATACTACCCCGGGGTCAACTCGCGTCAGCACCAAATCTGTACTGGTGAAGCTGCGCCCCGTTGTCGCGCAGCCAGCGCCTCTGGTCTTTGCACGGGCCGAACAACCGCTCAACCTGCGCCCAAAACGCGGGCGAATGGTTCATCTCAGCCAGATGCGCGACCTCGTGAGCAGCGACATAGTGCAGAATGTCCGATGGGGCGAGGATCAGACGCCACGAAAACATCAACCCACCGGTCGAACTGCAAGACCCCCAGCGCGAACGCGTGTCGCGCAAGGTCAGGCTGGAATAGGGCCGGCCTAGCATCGCCGCGTAATCGTCGCAGGCCTCGGTCAGACGATCCCGTGCCAGTTCTTTGAGGAACCGGGCCAACCGCCGGGCTTCGGCTCTTTCGGGGACCGCAACCTCTGTATCCCGCAGCAGGACACGCCGACCTTCGGCGGGTACGATTCGCCTGTCCTTGCCCTCAACGGGGATCGTTTGGCCGAATTCCACAGCTGATGGACTTGGGCGGTCCTGAAGATGTTGGCGGATCCAGTCCTCTTTTACCTTGGCGAAATTCAACGCCTCAGACTCGGCCACGCCCTTTGGGTAGGTCAGCGTAACCCGCCCGTCCAATTGGGAAATCCGCAGACTGATGCGCCGCGCCCTGGCCGATTTGCGCAGCGTCAGCGGCACCGGCGGTTTTCCGGGCAATGCATGATCCCCCATATGCCTGTTTCTCCTGCTCAAAGGCTTTGACAGTGCCCGCTGCATGTGGCACGTGACCTGAATCATTATTACGACTCACCTGATATCAAGGGGATTTGACATGCCCAAGGAAGAATGGGGCGTAAAGCGCGTTTGCCCGACCACCGGAAAGCGCTTTTACGACCTGAACAAGGACCCGATCATCAGCCCCTACACTGGCGAGATCGTGGAGCTTGAAACCGGCAAAAGCCGGATGATCGCCGCAGACGCGGAAGATGCCGCATCGGCCAAAGCACGCGAGAACGCGTCGGATGACGATCTGGTTCTGGATGATGACGACAATGTCGACGTCGATCTGGACGATGATCTGCTGGACGATGATGACGACAGCGACGACAACGTCTCGTTGGACGATATCACCGACATGTCGTCGGAAGACGAAAACTAAAAGCGGTCCGGGGCGGCCCTGTCGCCGCCTCAAACCACCCTCAGATGCGGGTCAGAAACTTTTTGGCAAAATCCAATTTTGGACTTGCACTCATCGCCGCCGTCTCATAAACGTCCGTCCACCGCAGCAGCGGCACTTGGAAGGGGCCTTAGCTCAGTTGGGAGAGCGCTTGCATGGCATGCAAGAGGTCAGGGGTTCGACTCCCCTAGGCTCCACCAAAACCTAACAATACAACTAGATAGCAAGCATTAGAGCGGTGTGACACACAGGTGTGACACAAAATGAAGCTGCATGCGTATCTCTCGCTGTCCAGACATGGCATCTATTACTTTCGTTGGCCCCTACCCGACACGACACCAAAACCACACACTAGACCAAGCACCACACGTAGGACCCTTCGGGTGTCATTGCGTACAAGATGCCCAAAAGAGGCTGGCACTCTGGCACGGCGTCTTGCAGTGTGCGGCGACACAATAACAAAGCACATAGAACAATCGGGCATGAACTACGGCGTACTACGCACAAAGGTGTATGGGCATTTCAAAAGTGTACTGGAAAGGGCAAAGGCTCGCAGGGACGAACTCGGCCCATACACAGGGGATGAAAAGGAGCGCATGCTTGATACCCTCCAATACTATGAGATGGATAACGAAGACTACTGGGACTTGATGGGCATAGAATACGCCACTAGGGAATACCAAAATTTCTGCGATGCAACTGACGTAGCCCAAGCCCAGCCTGTCGAGACAAAGTGGGCTATCCTTGATGAAATCCGAAAAGCACAAGCAAGTTTGCACAAGGCTCTGCTTGAATACGACAAGACATTTGAGAACTACGATTTCAGCACGAAGCCCAGCGCGGCTGTGAGCACCCCAGAAAGCGCCCAAGCCAATCCCAGCAGTGCCTCAGTCACAGTTTCAAAGAAGCCGTCTGAGGCGCGTTCTGGCCCGCTGCTGTCCGTCCTGTTTGCCGAGAAAAAAGCTGAGGTGGAACAGATAGACGGGTGGTCAGCCAAGTTGTTGAACGACTATCAGGCTTGGATAAGCCTATTCATCGAATTGCAAGGCGACCGTCCAATTCTCGACTACAAAAAGGCTGACGCGCGCGACTTTAAGAAAGTGCTGCTTGAGCTTCCTACCAACCGGAACAAACTGCCGCAAACGATTGGCTTATCTCCTAGAGACGCCATACAAGCTGCCAAAGACCACGGGTTGCCAAGACTATCAATAAGTACGGTCAACAAAGCCTTGGGAAGATTGCAGGGCATATGGAAGTGGGCAGATAAACAGTTGGACTTACAGGTAGCCGACATCTTTGGGCCAATGAAGGTAGATGACAATAACAATGCCAGAAACCAACATGATCCGTTTAGCAAAGAGCAACTGCGAACCATCTTCAACAGCCCTCTGTACACCGGGTGCAAATCGGGGCGGTTCCGCACAGTGCCGGGAAATACAGACCTCAGCGATACCAGTTGGTATTGGCTTCCTTTACTGGGCCTATGGACCGGCGCAAGACTGAACGAACTGTGCCAGTTGCGCGTTGACGATATCGACCAAGAAGAAGGTGTGCCCTTCATCCGGGTGCACGAAGGCAATGAGGATCAGCGCGTCAAATTCGGCAAAAGCAGACTTGTGCCCATACACCCCGAGCTAATCCGGCTTGGCTTCCTCCGCTTCGTAGAAGCTCAGCGACAAGCAGGCCACGAGCGGGTATTCCCTGAACTAAAGCTGGGAGCGACAGGCTACTACTCAGATCAGGCCAGCAAAGACTTTAGCCGCTACATCGACAGAATTGGTGCAAAGACGAGCAAGACCTCGTTCCACTCTTTCCGCCATAACTTCAAAGATGCTTGCCGTCACGCTGGCGTTCAGCCCGATATCAATGACATCCTACTGGGTCATGCGCTGCCCGGTATGGCAGGGCGCTATGGTGACGGCAATGTGCCCCTGCCAGTGCTTTATGAGGCGGTGTGCAATGTGACCCACAAGGGCTTGTCGCTCTGCCACATCATTGGCCACCAACAGGATGAGAGCGGCCTTCCTGTGGTAAACTGTCGATCCCTGCCGTAATCGGCAAAGCGTGGCAGCTTGCCCTGCTTTGCCGGGGCACAATTTCCCTCTCATCGCTTCGTATTTGGCTTGGCTATCCGATAGCTATTGGGTAATCGAAACAAGAACTTATTAGGAAGGCACCATATGATTTCTGAAGCGGCAAGTAGAGTTGTCATGGCTATTCGGGATGTAGTTGGCGAGAAAATGCTTGGCATAGATCTCGAAACCCTCATACAGCACGATTTCACTAAAGATCTCGACCCATATGACTTTCTCTCTGGCATCCAGGAGGCAGAACGGTTTGGGCTTGTCCGAGTTTCGAGAATGATAGGCAGATCCAGGCCGTCGGTCCCTGACAAACCTGAAGATCTTCGAGCAATTGCGGCAGTCTCAATTCTTGAGCCTGGGCACCAACACTGCGACGGCATTCTGAAATAATCGCAGACAAAAAAGAAGGAAACAAAAGTGCAGTGGTTTGATAAGATCGAACGAAGCAACAGTCATATATTGAAGCATGACACGTCTTATGAGCGTGCGCTTTCAATTCTCCAGCAACGGCAAATTCATGGGGCTAGGGGCTGCGATGAAACCCATGAGGGCTGTGCCCATTTCTACTATGATGGCTGGCGCAACAATAACTGGCTCCCGATCGATGGTGAACATGGGTTAATCACGCTTCGGTTCGAAGTAAGTGTGCCGGCACGGCGGCGCGGTGAAGGTACTGAGTTGCCTGAACCCGGCTGGCTTGAGATATACACGATACAAAACTACCCTTGGCAATGCTGTCTTCATACTGAAACTGGACCGTTGCGGTTCGTAGGATCTGATCCAGGGCCGGACGAGATATTTGAGAAACCCCCTACCCTTTTGCAGAAATACCTTGGCTCTCAAAAAGATATCCATCGACTTGAGTATGAATTGGTAAAAGAGCTTAGGGACGCGTATCACGAACAGCGTGAAATAATGCCGGTTGTCGTGTAGTCCACGATATGGCGATGGTGAATTAACTCTCCCGACCAGGCAAACTCTCTAGTTGGGAGACCAATCAGAAAGGGATTAGGGGAAGATCCTAACGTCGCCACCAATGAGCGCACAGACTAACTCGGATAGGTTTCTGAGTTTTGCGTGAAAGGACGCTGTCAATCCAATTCGGTGAGTTTTACGCTTAAAGAAGGCTGGGCTTTGTATCGCAGAGCTGCTTACCGATATGGGAATAATGAGATTTTTCGGCACATTTTTTCGAAGGGGCATCTAATCGTACGACCAAACAAAATCCCCCCATAGGGTGGCGCACGTCCTGTCTGAACACGACGTGCCGCACATGTAGCGTTTTGCTGCTAAGGAGCTTTAACTGCCGCGCATCTTTTCTCGGACCGCAGCTTGTGCCCCGGCGTGCACATCCGAGCTGGCAAGGAAGTCTCCAACGGTGTAGCATTTTGACCCGGTGTTGGCGTTGAGACTGGGACTTACATGGCTCCATTCATGTACAACGCTAGAGAAGTCTTCTTCATCAGCTTGCAGATAATACCAGTCCTCATAGTTGTCCATTGGACCTTTTACCTGCTTAAAAACCTCTACTTTCTTCATGGCTCCTCCGTTCGCTTCGGGAACCTTACTACCGTAAGAGTTGAGAAAGTGTCGATAGCAAGCAGTGTATTAGGAGGGTACGGTCTCTTCTTCACGTACCGCATGTATTACTTCTAGCTGGACATCCATTGCAGATACGCCTTTCAACACCTCTCCGTTACTCGGAAGCTGCATTTGCGAGAATTTCTTAATGACTTTCTGCTCGACTATGAGAGCCTTTTCGGCGCTCTCGAATTGATGTGTAAAAGCGAGTTTCCAGGTTAACCCTGTGATCTCTGGAATGATCTTATGATTGTATTCGCTTAGGCGAGAACTAGGGTCGCTAGACATCCCAACCTTGACTGCTTTCTTGTTACTAAGCTCCAGGACATAAACTAGGTATGCATCCGCTTTCTCAACCACAGCGGAGTATTCACCGGGTATTGGCACCGGGCCAGGACGGTAGCCTCCTTTGGTGCTGGTTGCCTCTGTTTCAGACACTTTATTGCGACTAGACCGCTCTTGCGAAGCAGGCTTTTCCCAAAGTCTTTGGTACTCAAGCTCAAGGGCATCCGTGTCGATCTCTTCACTAGAAACGTCATAGAATTCACTCCAGACTTGGCTATCTACCTCTCCGGCTCCAGACAGCCCTGCCCGCTGGTCTCTGGGGTCTAAATGGCGGAAGTTAAGTACTTTGTTGTAAACCCCTCCGATAGCCCTACCGATGAGAGCGGAGGTTTCAGCGATTGGAGAACCGGGCAGTCGCGAAAGCTTGCCTCCATACGTTTTTTGGTACGTGTGAAGTGCGGCTAAGCTTTCCGCCCTGGTCCAAGCTACGCCGGTGTGCACCCAAAGAGCATTGATCCTTTCTAAATGCTCAGGTTGGACAAAGTAGTTCGAACTATTTGCCATCTTGAGAATAGTTAGATCACTTAAGACCGGGTCCTGCACCAGCCATTCGCGTTGTATGACTTCCTTTTTGTTGGCAACTTCGTCGATCTGCAGCTTTGTCCTCATTCCGGGTTCTTTGGCTTCACCTGGATTTATCCAAAATTGGCTCCCCTCGCTGTCATCAACTCGCATAGATGGCGTATCGAGAAGGCGACCTTTTGCGACAATACCGGATACCGCCCCACCCTTCCCCTTTGAGCGCCACAGATAAACGGTGTCTCCTGGCATCATCCGCGACGCGCCTTGCCGCGCTGTGAATAGAATTGTTCTGATCGATGAAGCCAACAGGCTGTCTACGTCATAGTGATCGGGGTTGGTCTGAAATATCCAGGTGTTCATAGCAGCACTGTCTAGTAGAAGGTTTGCAATCACAACCTATAATTGAGCGTCGTTCGGTTTTGGTTTTTCCCATTAGGCCCTGCCCCAGCGACACAACTGGCACACAGGCAAGGTGTGTCTCACAGATGTTGACTTTGCATTTTGAGACAGTATGTATCTCAATATCTAAGACTTTGAGAGACGGATAAGATCATGCTTGTTGGCTATGCCAGGACTTCCACTTTAGATCAGACGGCTGGACTTGATGCTCAACTACGGGAACTGGAACGAGCTGGGTGCGAGAAGGTATTTACTGAACAGGTATCCTCAGTGGATGTCAGAGCGCGTGAGAAGCTCACAGAGGCGCTGAATTTCATCCGTGAGGGCGATCACTTGGTAGTCACCAAACTGGACCGTCTTGCACGCTCTATGGCCCACCTAATGGAAATCCGCAGTCAACTTGAGGGCGTTGGGGCGCATCTAACAGTTTTGGGATTGAACCTCGACACCTCAACTGCTCAAGGCAAGCTGATGTTAAATCTATTGGGAAGCGTTGCCGAGTTTGAGCGGGAGATTATGCTGGAACGTCAGCGGGAAGGAATTGCTAAGGCAAAGGCTGCAGGTAAGTACAAGGGTCGCAAACCTACGGCAAAGGCAAAGTCGGTTGATGTGATTGCTCTTGCGAGTGAAGGGATCGGCGCTACGGAAATCTCGCGTAGGCTGGGTATAGGTCGGGCGTCCGTGTATCGGATACTTAGTGCTCGACAATAGCTTTTCTTCGAGATGTATAAAGGCTCTTGTTTGGTGCGCATTGCTCAAAACAATCTATCTTCTTTGCACTTAGGGTGCACCAGATTTGTCATAATCTAACAACCTTTTGGCGCCTGCTAACAAGCGGTCGCACTTCAAAAAACCCAAGTAACAAAATGTCCATTCAAATTCTGAGCCTGGTGCACAGCAGTGCAGCGTTAGATCAACTTCAACAAAGGAATGGTTTGAATTGTTATGCTAAAATTCCTGTTGAAATCCGCTTTTTGGGCACTTGAAGCAAGTTACAATACACCTGAAAGAAAAGGCGCCAGAGGTGAACGTCGGGTGCATTCAGCACTCACATCAGTATTGAACGAAAAAGACTATCAGGTCTTGTCCGATTTAACGCTTCCCGTAGCCGGTGGCACTACTCAGATCGACCATCTCCTGATCTCTCGCTATGGCATCTTTGTTATTGAGACAAAGAACATGTCCGGTTGGATTTTTGGCAGTTCCGACCAACGTAGTTGGACCCAAGTGCTAAAAGGCGGCAAGCGCCGCAGTTTTCAAAATCCGCTTCGGCAGAACTATGCCCACGTGAAGGCCGTCCAAGTCATCTTGGGTATTGAGGAAAGTCTTTTACACAACTTTGTGGTGTTTACGGGCTCGGCCCGACCAAAAACGGCGATGCCAGAAAGCGTCGCTTGGGGACTGCAAGACCTCGGAAGGCTAATTGCAGTCGAGAAGAAGATTGCACTCTCGGACGTACAAGTGACCGCGTACGTAGCGAAACTACGCAACATAGCCTTGGAAAACGGCAGGGAGACGAAGAAAGAACACCTGAAAAACCTGGAGAGGATGGCTGCTTCCAAAGTAAAAAGCTCGACAGACAGGCCTAGTGGGCGAATAGGCCGAACATCTTGCCCGAGATGCGGCGCTAATATGGTCAAACGCACTAACAGGAAATCGGGTAGTGCTTTCTTTGGGTGCGTGGAATTTCCCAAGTGCCGGGGAACACGAAAGGCTACTTAGAAGGTTGGAGAAAATGCTGTCCGTTTTTCGGTTCAGCTTAAGCCCTCCCTCAATTGAGCAAATAACCGGCCAGACAGATTACAAAAAGCGTGATCTGTCTGCCCCGCTGGATTATCACCAGATGAGTATCAATACCTCTTAGTTGTAGTATATACATAATATATATAATTGCTATTATACTGGTTGCTCTTCTAGACTAAACAAACAAACCACTACATAGTGATTGAGCCAATAGAAATATAATAATAAACAAATACTTAACATCATACTATTGCCGTTAGTATGTCCAAAAAATTACCTATCGCAATATCGCCTAAATCTATTAACTGATGCACAGTGCAAAGTACTTCGATGGTAGGTCCTTTGTTAGCACTAGTGACTACAACTATAGTGAATTCGGTTTGAACATTCGGACAATCTATCCATTTTCAAAGTCATTCGGTTTGCTTGCCTACAGGCGCCACTAACCATGGTTAAGAACTACAGTATCAACTTTGCCTGGTCTCAAACTACACACCAACAGAGAACAGTCTGTTTTGAATGCTGGGCCTCTTATGCAGATGGCGCATCACCCAAAGCATACAGTAGAAGAATTGCTAACAACGGTGACCCAACGATGGAGATGAGCACCCAGATCAGACCAGACCGGTTTCGGTTCTGCGCCATATTCATAGGCACGATGATCCAGAGCCAAACAACAAAAGCCAGTGCAAGGGCGCTTGCCACAATAGCAACAATTGTCTCCACTATTACTGCTCCTCCTTATCTGGTGAACTCCATTGCCCACACTCAGGTGCAGACAGCTCCACTGGTTCTGCAGAGACCACTAACTTAGGGTCCACCCGACACATTCGCATTTGACCAGTTTCCGTATTGGTTTGAACCAATAAGATACCGGACAACATGAGGGTTTGGTATTTACCCTCATCCGCACTTGCTAGTGATGTGGTAGCAAGCATCAACCCAAAGGCACTCGCAGTCCGTTTCATGCGCATTGTTCCATACCAATACATCTGTCAATGAGTACCGTGCCGAATGTAAACAGGACAGTAAAGAAGTCCTGCGATTAGGTCATAGTCAATTGGGTGCTGAGGATTGCGCACTTAAAAGTGTGACACTAAGGTGAGACATACCATAAACCAACACACTACAATAGTGTTTACTATCAGTGCATTAGGCGTTCGGCGGCGTTTCCCCTAGGCTCCACCAAATCTTACCTGATCCGCCAACCATAGTTCTTCCTTTTCGGCAGCAGAACTTTCCTTTGTGGCCGAAACGGAACTAAGTTCGCTGTGCAGTGAACTAAAGAGAACCCCATGCCACCATTGCTGCACCTGCGGAACTCTATCGTTGCATTCATAGCTCTGCGCACCGCGAGTTGGCATTTGTCAGATTCCTCATCTAAATTTGCCACGAATGGCATTGAGGTTCGCGGGTGTGAGCAACATCTTCCCTTATCGCCGCAAGATAACCCGTTGCCTTTCGGTAGCGGGTTTTATCTTTTTCGCAGAGGTCAGAAAGCCAAAGGAGAATGTTGAACCGTAGGGCTTACCTAAAGTCTACTCGTACACTGCCGCCGCTTGAAGCAACTTATACAAGTCGGCCCAAGTGATGTATTCCTCGCAAGGCTGATCGAAGAGGCTATTGCGCCCCTCGAAAGCTAGCAGCCATGCCTGCATTGCCTCCACAAAAGACTTGGTATTCAAGTTTTCTTCAGGAAACTCAGGATCACGCAACAAAATATTCAGTGCATTACAGAAGTCTCTTGCGGTTTTGATTTCGACAGCACGGTTATTTTCTTCTGACTTCAATTTCCTGCCCTTCATTAATTATCAAAATTTAAACCTAGAATCTTTCTAATCAGGAGGGTTTGGCTCGTTTGGCTGGGATCCTCACACCGGCCTCAAATTGCTTTCCTACCCATCCCGACGACACAGTTTTTTACCCAGAGCACATCGTCAATTACAAACTGTATTCGATCAAACAACTCGGGGACTTCAATCTGAAACGCTTTCAACAAATTCACGCCTTCTTCAATTCTGTAAGTTGTTTTGTGTATGTCGTAGAAAGTATTAAACAAAACCATTAAATTAGCTTTGTTTTCAACTTTCGCAGCTTTAAATTGATCGAACAAGATGTCAGCAGCAGCACTGGGTTCAACGTAATAGATGGCTGACAAAACCAGGCCGGAGACTTCCTCATCGGTCAGACCTTTCTCCAGTAAGGCCGATTTAATTTCGTTTAGTGATCGTTTGGTAGGTGTTTCGTACTTCATTTTATTGGCTTACCATTTGGCTTGAACAAACTGGCTTTGATCAGAGCATTTTTTGAGCTTTGAGGTAGATCTGACCAACTTCTTTCACAGAAACTGGAAGTTTCCCCCACCGCCTATAGGTTTCGCTCTTCAAAGTGTTCTGACATAGTTTTTAGATACATCATGCATTCGTTGTAATCTGGTGAAAAGTCAGCTGTCTTCCTTACCTCGCCGTATTTGCTTACAACGATGGCACATTTACGCATATTAGCGTGCTCAGGAATCTCAATGTCCGAGTGACGAAAGAACATCCACGCGCGACCGTAGCCGATACATTGAGTCCCAAGTATTTCTTGCTGGTTCGTGATAAATTCACACCATTCATTTTCTCCAGCGTGTATTGCTAGAGTTCGGATTTCCGAAAAAGTTAGTTCGCGTCGTTCAATCAACGATAACCTGGTATAACTGTTAAGTTTGGCTGTAGATCAACAATGCTACCGAGCTGCGGGTCAATGTAATGTACCGTGCCTCCTCTATTGACGCCAACGATAACACGCTCAAAATTGAGAACAGAAGCACAACGATCAAGCCAATGATATGACGCAGAAAACCCATATGTGTGCTAAGCAGTTAGCGGTCACAAAAGCCATCCTCGCCACCTTCATCGGCAAATCATACGCTGTCAATATCAACCACGCACACCAAGAAATCCAAGATTTGGTCGAATGCATCACAATTGAACTGAAGCTGATGAACGTGGCACAGGAGTTGGAGCGGTGAGTGGTGACTGCCTCTGCCATCTCATAGTCATTTCAAATTCGGATGGGCTTCTTTCAGCTTTTTCAGGTGATTTTTGAAGATTTGATCCGCTTTGGATGATCGCAACCATTCCTGCCGTATTCCCTCAGCATCCGTAGCATCAACGGCTTTCCCAACGGCTTTACGGTCAAGTGCGCCAAGCCATTTTGAATGAGCCGTTCGGAAAAGCTCATATCCCAACTCAGTTAAGTCACTTTTGCGCAACTCAAATGTTTCTGAAATGCTCTCCGGCCCATCTACAAGCCTCCGCGTCAAAAGTGCGTTTTCTTGCAAGAACTTTGTGGGAACATACAGATAGTAGATGACTTGATCGAAAGTGTAGAGCGGTTTCGTGATGCGCTCTTTGGTTTCTTTATCAACGCGAATGAGCTCTTTGCGAGACAGATAACGCTTTGCCGAAATCAAGGTAAGGTCTCGTTCAGCCATTTTATTCCAACCTTATTACTTCTGAAGTGTTTTCCACTTCAACTAACTCGCCTGTTCTTGGGTTTTGAACATATACGCCGCCCGCATCACGAATATTTTCCTCTTTGGCAATTTGCGCACCCTTGTCCGCTGTCGGACTAGTCACTTCCGCAGCATATCCACACTGTCCATTGACGACAACGCAATCCAAGCGCCGCCCTTCACCTGTCACCGGATCACGTACAACATCTCCATTCGCGTCGCGTAGAAAGCGCTCTGTCAAAACGTTTTCTTCACCATGGATATCGGCCATTTCCTGTCGATACTGCTCTTGTCGACGGGTTCCATCTGCACGATTTTGATCCAACTGCTGGCGCCTTTGAACGTAATCCTCTGGTGAGCGTGGGGTTTCACCTGCATCCAACTTTCGCTGAACATAAGCGTCGTAGTCCGCTTGAGAATAAGGACTACCACTTGGCATCGTTCTATTTGTAGCTGAAGATATCTGGTCGGGTGTAGCAGGAGCAACCTCCAGTTTCCCGTCTCCCTTGCGTACAACCGCAATAACCTCGTCACCCTTTTTTAGCAGAACCGCGCCTACGTCGCCTACTCCTGGAACCAGGCCAACAAAGGCTCCTCCACACGTTGATGCAGAAGGGGACGAGATGCATTCGTATGCCCCCTTTACGTCCCCGATAACAGGAATGAAGTCGACAAGTGCTTTGGCTGTTTCAGCTGAAACGTCGGCTGTTGTCTCGATGAGGTCCATTGCAACCTGATCACCAAGGGCACCGCAAGCCGCGGAAGCTCCTCCGGCGGCTAGGCATTCCTGTTCCGCCTTGTCGCTCAGAACAACGATAGCCATGCCCCATCCCTCGAAATTGTTTTGGAAATCGAGTTGGGCTGCATTGCTGGTCGCGTATACATTTTCGGCTTCGCCACCGGAGAAAAGCACACCAATAATAGCTGCTGAAACTTCGATGCGCTTGTCTAGGTCATCATCTGCCGTCAACGGGTTTTGCCCATCAGTGAGCAGGTCGGTTACAATTGTGCCCACGGCACCAGATGCGCAGTCAGCACCATTTGCTTCGGCAGCAACGCAGTTGATAAGCGCTTTTGCCACAGTTTTCTCAACCGAGAAGCCAACATGACCGTACTTCGTGGAAACCTCTTCAATTGCAGATCCCGCGACACCATTGGCGACATAGCTAACAACAGTATTCAGCACACCATCGCCAAAGTCTGTCCCGTATGCTGCCGAGTTGATCCCGGACGTGATGACACCATCCAGTCCTGTTTCAAGCAAACCTTCGACCGATATCTGTCCACTTCCAAAATTTGGAATAAGGCTACCGTTCGCACCTTCTCCCAGATTTATTCCAAGATCACTAATATCGATTGCGGTTGTTAGCCCTGCCGACAATGCCTGGATTGATGCGGTTTCAAGAATTTCTCCGAGATCGAACTCACCTGACACAACGCCGTCAACAGAGCCAAGCAGGACAGAATTCCCAAATGCGTTTAACGAACCGACCGCGAACGTCCCCTCTGCGAAACCCAAGGATGTGCCAAGGCCCGGAACGTAGGCACTTACAACTATCGCAACGAGCGCCTTGAACGCGGGCGAGAGCTGAGTTTTCTCTTCGTAGAAATACTCATCCGCCAGTTCCTGGCTGATCAGCTCCAGACCGTCGATGGCTAGAAGTTCCTCAGGATAGAGATCCTGCGGGTTGGGCGCATCAACACCTGCGGTTTGATACACCACCAACTCAGCATCACCGCCGATGTCGTAACTCATCCCTTGCCCGGCAAGCAATTCGGTCAACACGGCCGTTTCCGTAAAGATGGTCTCGGTGATCGTGGTCATGGTGACCAGACCCATGTCGGTCTCGAAGAACTCGGAACGGTGGCTGTCGATGGCGGCCTGAACCGAGAAATTACCACCGGTTGTGATGTTCAGGTTCTGACCAGCTGAAAGCGTTGCGCCGACCAAAGTGGTGTCTGAGCCGGACACGATGCTGAGATCGAGCGCTGCCAACGCATCTGTGCCGGTGTTGATGTGATCGACTGTGTGCAGCTGGCTGGATTTGCTCAGCAGCCCACCGAGGTAACTCTTCTCTTTGGTATGCGTCTCTTCAAACACATCGGTGTAGGTTCCGACAAGGATGTTGCCTTCAGTCGCAGTGAGGTTGATATCACCTGATGCGCTGGCGAACTCTGTCCCTGCAGTGGTCAGGTCACCTGTCTCGGCGATAACCTCGATGTCACCACCTGCTGTGATCCCGACTCCGCGGTTGGTGACGGCAAGCGTAGATCGCGTCTCCTTCTTCTTCGACAGGAACCCTCTGCTGGTTTTGCGGGTTTCCGATTTAGCTATGTCCTGCGCCGCAGCCAGAACTACATCGCCAGCCGCTGCCAGATGTGCCTTTCCACCCGCATCAATCTGTGTACCGACCAGTACTGCGTCTCCGCCCGCATTGGCGCTAAAGTCCCCACCTGTAGACAGTTGTGTAACCTGGGCGGTCAGGGTCAGGCGATCCGTGCCATTCTTCGCATCGCCCTCACTGTATTGCACGCCGGATTGCTCGGCGAGCAGGTAAAGGCTGCCACCCGCAGTCAGCCGCGTGTCCCCTGTGACCTGGGCCTGAACACCGGCCAGTGTCATGTCAGCAGAGGAGATGATCGACAGGTCACCACCCACGTCAAAGCGCGAGGCAAGATTCTCGGTGATCTTAGTGACGCTTGTGTTGGTGTAATATTCTTCTGTTTGCGCCAGTCCTTCGATGGTGACGTTTCCGGCGGCAAATATCGATGTGTCAGAGCTTGATCTGATCACCAGCGCTTTGCCGGAGAAATCTCCGCCTGTGAGGATATTAATCAGGTCTCCACCAAGTTCGGTGTCTTCAAAATCAATGTTGCCGAACGACGTCAGGGACAGAGAGCCGCCTTCTGCAATCAGCGACCCACCTGAACCCGTGATGCTGCCGGCCGTAATCTTCAGATCACCACTTTCGGATGCATTGGCTTTATCCAGCGATGCCAACACTCCGCTTTCGGACAAGCCAAACCGGTCGCCGAACCCGACAAACTCTGAGCCAGGTGTTTGGACTGCGTTTTCACCGTCAAAGCTTACGCCGTCGCTTTGATATCCATTCCATTCGGTGGGCCGGTTGATGTTTTGGAACAGCTCATTCTGAATCTGTAAACGGTCCAGGAAATAGTCAGAGGAGAGCAATTCCTCATAGGAAACCGGTGTTGTTCCAAAACTGGTGCGACCCTCACCAATCAAGGCATCCAGATTTGCCAGTGTCTGAAGCTCAGGTTGCACCGGGTCGAGAGACGGCAAGTTCACCACATTCGGTTGAACCGGTGCCAGCGCCGGCAGGTCCAGAACATCCGGCTGAACTGGTGTCAGGGATGAAGCCGGGACGATCAGATCGGGTAGAGGCGCCTTGCTTACGTTGGAGTTTTCTCTAGGAGAAATGACACTTGTGGTTCCGGATCGGATATCGCCATTCGCAACCGCTGTCGCGCTGCTGATATTGACGGCTCCACCCGCCAGAATCGTACCTGTTACTGCGTTTGCGCCATCCGCCTCTGCCCGATCCACCGGAGAATAAACAACAGTCTCCGTCCTGCGTGTCAGGCACCCGCAGCCATTGTCTCCGCCTAAGTTCTCCTCGACCGTTTCCTGGCGTGTGTACGTGGCTGTATGAGTAACCTTGTCGTCCTCATATGCCCTGTTCTCAAAGCGGTTACTTTCAATTTCCACCCCAGCTTCCGCGGAGATCAGCCCTGCATCGTTGATGACCGTGTTCGCTTGGATGACAATACCAGCACCAGAAAGGAGTTCCGGCTCGGGGCCGGATGTTGTGACTGTGCTGCCGGAGCTCCACGTCACGCCGCCGGTGTTTGATCTGACTCCGTTGAAATCGAAGATCGTCGCACAACTTCCCCCTAACACTGCACCAGAGTTGTTCTGGCGGCTTTGACTACAGCTGGATAGTTTCAGGTCAGCCGGATCAATGAAAAGATTTTCGGTAAGTGTCTTGTTGTCCGGAGTGCCTGCGAAAACTTCAACACCGGGCTGTGAAGGCTCAATCAGCAATCCATCGTAACGGTTGACGAAGGTTTCGGCCTCGATGCCCAGACCACCATCTGCTTCAATACGCCCGGACTGGTTCAGCACCGTTCCATCACGGGCTACTAGTTGCATTGTCTCGCCGGACTTAAGCAAACCACCGCGGTTGTTCAGATCAGACCCACTGCGCAGTTGAAGATTACCGCTCGCTTTGATCGTACCCCGGTTCTCCAGGTCACCATCGAGATCGAGCAGAAGGTCTCCATCGAACTCAACCCTTTCTGACGCGGCGACAGTAAGCCCACCGGTTTCCAACGTGACCGCAAGACCATCGCCCGCGCGCAACTGATCAAAATGCGAGTCTCTCAGACCTCCATTCAGCGACCCGGATTGCAGCTCCAGTACCGACTGCCCCACCGCCAGCGCCTCCGCACCAAGGCTGGTCTGTCCGGAGATTGTGATATTGGTGTTGCGGGCGTTTATCTGCCCTTGAAGATCAAGGTCTCCAGCTGTCACGGAAAGATTGGCCCTTTGGCCTGCAATCATGGTGCCATCAATGACCGCCCGATCCGTTGCTGTTACCTGCACATCTGCAATGGCTGCAATTTGCGAGCTATCCCCGGTTTGCACACGATCACCGGACAGGGTGACTGACCGCCCACGAGATCTGCCCGAGTGCTCCAGTGTGCCATCACGAGCTTCGATGGAAACACTGTCCTGTGCTTCGGCTTGCCCCCCGATCTGAGCCGTGGTCCCGGAGAAAGTAATGGATCCGGCCACAAGCTCGGATGTGTCTCCGGTTGTGAGTGAGGCTCCGGCCTTGAGTTCGGCTCGGTTCTGAACCGCAGCACGTCCGTTTAGAGCGACTTGGGTCTGAGCGTCTACATCGAGCGAATCCGCCACCAGTTCGGCACCATCTTCGATGGTTACCGACGCGCCGGTCGATGTGATTGCAAGCTCTGCCCCCGATGCGAGTTCGCCATCGAGGAGGATCTGATCTCTTGCCGTCACCGTGAGGCCATCCACCGCAGCAATCTGCGATGTATCGCCAGTCTCAACAGTGTCGCCAATTATCGAGACATTCTGCCCACGAGACACGCCGCTATGCTCAACCGCGCCAACCGTTGCCTCAATCGTCAGCCCATCAACGGCCCGAAGTTCACCAGATAGCTGCGCAGTTTCCCCCGTGAGCGCCACGCTGTCGGCCAGCAGCTCTGAATCCGCCCCTGTGGCCAGCTCGGTTCCCGCCGACACAGAAGCTGCCTCAAGAGCGGCGGCCTTGCCATCAAAATCAATACGAGTCTGTGCCTCAATATTCAGGGACTCGCCCAGAATCTCGGCATTTGCTTCAACGGCTATCCCGGCTGCTGTGGATTTGAGCGTCAGCCCCTTCCCGGCGACGAGCTCTCCGCTGATCTTAGCTTGATCTGCAGCGGTCACGCTCAAATCACCTACTGCGGCGATCTGTGATCCATCGCTCGTTTGAACGTCTTCACCTGTTATTGTGACAGCTTGCCCGCGAGAAGTGCCCCTGTGGTCGACGCTCCCGTCTGTCGCTTCAATGGTCAGGTTTTCAAGTGCCTGCACCTGGCCTTCAATCCGAGCGTCACCCCCGGTAAGAGCCGCAGATTCCGCGACCAGTTCTGAGCTGGCACCTGTTCTAAGCTCGGTTCCGGCCGTCAGCGAAGCTGTTTCAAGGGCAGCTGCCTTTCCGTCGAATGTCAGCTGTGTCAGCGCATTCACATCAATGGACTGTGCGAAGATTTCCGACGTGCCGTTCAGCGCTACGGAAGCACCGGTTGATGCTGCCTCAAACGCCTCGCGCGCAACAATCGCGCCGGAGATGTTCAGCATACCGGCGCTTTCCAGACGGATTGCACCGCCCGCTGCCTGACCGTTGAAGGTCAGGTCTCCGTTGCTGGTTCTGATGTCGATCAGAGCGCCGCTCTCGGAAGTGATCGCGCCTTCAAGAAGGATTGGTCCCTGGTTGCGGACCTGAATGCGACCGCCCGCACGAATTTGCGGTGTGTGACCACCAGCAGGAGCACCCAGCGTCAGCTGCCCGTCAGCCCGCAGCGCGATATTGGTCGAGGAGGCCATGTCCCCGTTCAGACGCACACCCACGCCGTTCTCGGTGGCAATCAAACGGATCGCATTGGCATACATGCCACCAAGAGCGGCGACATCCACAGCCAACACCGGGGCCGCACCTTCTCCGGCCTGCTCGGTGATCCCTGTTACGGCGCCGGTCTCAGGATCGTAGGACCAATTATAGTCCACCTGATTGGCACCGGCGACGACATTGAGCTGATCCGCACGCATCTTGCCGTAAATCGCGGCCGCTCGTGCAATCACATCGACACGGCTGGTGTCGGTCAGACCTATCCGGTTTTCCGGGTTCAGACCTCCGGCCCCGATTGTAACCGTGCCTCGGCGTACATCGAACCCAGTCAGTGCTCCATTGCTGCCGAAATGCGGCTTTCCGGTCGTCAGGGTCGCACGTCCTGTGTTGATGAAACCACAGCCGTTGCAGGTGATGCCAAACTCGTTGGCGACCACCACATCCATGCGCTTTCCGGCCACTTCGAGAATGCCGCCCAGCTGGGTCTGATTGCCGCCGACAACCTCACCGATCCACAGATTGGCCTCTTGTCCCGGCGTCAGATTCCCGTTGCCTTCGATCACGCCGCCCAGTTGCGTATTGGTAATCGTGGCCGAGTTGTTCAGGATAAGGTCATTAGCCTGAAAGTTGGTGTAGACATCGTGGCTGACGCCCGCACCATTCGGAGTCGAGATGTTGATTACGGAGGTGCCGTTCAGAGACTGGTCGACATGTGGACGCGGACCTGTATTTGGGTTCACAGGTTGGATGTTCTGCGCATGTAGCAGGGCGGGTTGTATCGTCAGCGCCAGCGTCAGAATTGAAGAAACGACTTTCTCAAAAACACTTCTACGCATGGACAACACTTCCCAAATTACTTTGAACGGCCGGAAATCTCATCAGAATTGCAACCTCAGACTGACATACCCAACGGTCTTGTCGGACTCGAAGGCTGGATTGTTGTTGGGTGGGGAATCTTCAGGTCGGCTTAACGCGTGCGCCACCTGCATCTGCAACGTGACCTGACTGTTCATGATAATATCCGCGCCGAGACTGACACCTGCCAGATGATCCTGTGACCAGCGGCGCAAGGCCGACGGCTTGATATACCCAAGATCGAGGCCAGCATTCATGCGCACCTCAAATCTGGGTGCCTTGTAAGCACCCCATTCTACGGTGTTGCGCAGATAGATACCGGTATCGCCATAGAGGCTATTGTCGTGAAAGCCGCGAACCGTGCTCCAGCCACCGATACCGAACTGCTCAATCCCCGGCAGGATATCGTCCGAATATTGCCCGGCCAGCGTACCCCGATAGGTCAAACCGCTTTCCCCAATCGGAGTAGAGAAATCAGCGCGGAGTTTTACCAGTCTGAAATCCTGATCAATGACGCTCCGTTCTGGAATGTCAGCTCCCAGCGCATCGAGTCCGGCCTTTAAGCCTATGTTCCAGAACAGCCGCCCCTGTCCGATGGTCTGTTCACCTCTCAGGCCCAGCGAGGCGATTGTCAGGCGCTGGCGCTGACTGGTGATCTCAATGCCATTGATCGAGGTTTTGGTTCTGTTCAGCTTCAGATCGCCATAGGCATAAACCTTGGATGTCTGGTTTCGCATCAATAGCCGTTCGGTCAGAAGGATCAGGTACTGGCTGCGCCCCTCTGTGACAAAGGATTGATTGATGCCCTGGGTGATGAAGCGATAGTCACTGGCTCCAAGATCCGCATTGAACAACCAGTTGCCCACCGGCAGACCCCAGTTGAGAGAAACAGAATCCGAATAACGCTCACCGCGTTCTTCAAAGGGGGTGGTGGTGATCCCAATCCGCAGCTGGTCATTAAGATTCAATGCATTGTCGAGACCAAAGGTGCTGGTACCTTTTATCCGGCCGGTGGATTCGAAACCGGAATTGTCGAATTGGAAATCCAAGTACCATGGGCGGCGGTCCTGCACGTCAACCTGGATGAACGAACCACCAGGCGTCTCTCCGGGCACTAGCTGGAATTGTCCGCTCGCCGACCGGGGCGCGTTAATATTCTCTAACCCCTGTTCCAGATCGCGCAGGTTCAAGAGGTCTCCGCGTGCAGTCGGAAAGGCCGTATTCAGACGCACATCCGCAGGCTTGCCAGTTCCGTAGACATAGCCTTCGATGCGGCCCGGCACGATGGTGATCGCAAGAGACCCGTCTGCAATATCCTGTTCTGGCACGTAAGCGCGGGTCGTGATGAACCCCAGCTCCTGATAGAATGTATTGATCAGGTTCAATGTCTGCGCGATGTCGGCCGCTGTCGCACAGGTGCCAATCAGATTGCGATAGCCTACCGGCTTACGTTTGAACGCTTCAAAACCCTCGAGGTCAATGCTGCGGATCTCAAAGCACGGCCCGCCCGGAGGAGGGACATAGAGTTCCGCTCCAGCAGTTTGATCCTGCACCACATCCTCACGTTCTTCGAATTCCCGGCGACGACGTTCCTGTTCTTCCGTCTGCTGAGTTTGCTGTTGAAGAATATCGTTGCCGATGCGCTGCAAATCACCCGGCGCGACGCCTTGCGCTGAAACAGCTGCTGCCATCAGCAAGATCGCGTTGAGACCGAGTGCTGTTGTCAGGAAGAGGGATCGCAAACCCATCAGTTGTCCCCCGCCGTTCTGATCCGATTGTAAGCAGCGGTGAACCCGCGCAGAGAAACCGGGAAATCAACCGCCTTGTCGCGGGCTGTCCAAACTCGGGCTTTGACTTCCAGTCCCTTCCGGAATGCCGCCAGGACATCGCCGTCCATCCGAAACCCCGCGTGACAACCAAGTTGGTCGCAGACCTCGTACAGAACCTTGAAGGGACGGCGTTTGTCCACGTGCAACTCGATGCCCGGAGCCAGATAGACACCAACAGGCACCGTTATGACCGCATAGCTTTGGCCCGTGTCCTCATCGTCAGAAACACTCAGCAGGAATACAGGAGGGCCATTCTCTTCGGCGGCAACACTTTGGAGCATCTGGCATGCGGAACCTTGCTTCACGGACTGACACAATACCCGCCAGTCCGAAAACACCTCTTCCGTAGACTGGGGCTCAGCCACTTGTGCCAAAGCCGTCGACTGGAAGAGGGCGAGACCCACACTCATCGCCAACCGGTATAGAGATCCGCTCCTCATGCGCATTCAAACCTGTAGGTTATGCGAACATGCGGCGTGTTTACGGGAAAGCTCGCCGTCTGGACCAATTGCCCGGCAGCTGCATTCCATGTCTTTTGTGTGTATGTGGTTTGTTTGTCGAATGGCGCCGAAACGCTTCGGGACGTGATGGTCGCGGGTCCCGCACAAATCTCGTTGAATGCGTTCTGGCTGAACGTACCCTGCTGATCGGCATGGTTTGCGCGCACTTCTATGGATGCCGCATAGTCGCCGTCGCTTGACGGAGAAACGCTATAAATCTCCTTCAGCCGTTCTGGTGAAGTTTCTGAACAACCGCTCAGGAGGCACACAACAGCCACGGAGAATAGAAGTGGGGTTTTCATAACAGATGAACCAATCTGAACCGACGAGAACTCAAAGCCTGAAAGCGCGCTACTGCGCAGCCTGATCCAGCGGCATTGCTTCCCATTCGCGGGCAAAACTCTGTGCTGCCTCCAGATCATCACGATCCAGCTGTGCACTCAGCGTATCTCGCAGCACACGGGCCTCTTCCATGCCCCGCGCAGACGCCAGATTGGCATAGCCATGCGCTTTAATCAGATCCCTCTCCACGCCGTTGCCTGACTGATAGGCTTTGGCCAGCTCGAAGAGACCCAGAGGATTGCCAGCCCCTCCGGTGCGCGAGAAGTTCTTGAAGGCGGTTTCATAGCTCTGCGCAACGCCGTCACCATCGTAATAGGCTTGACCGAGGTAGTTGATTGCCGCCACGTGGTTCTGCTCTGCGGCTTGCTGCCAATAGGTCACGGCTTTGACCGCATCCTGCTCCACGCCTTGTCCACCTGTGAATAGCAACCCGCAGTTGAATGCGCTGTTGGCATCTCCAGACTCAGCCGCCGCACAAATTAACTCTGCAGCGCGCTTGTAGTCCTGCAAGACAAGTTCACCGTTCAGGTACATTAAACCGAGCCGGTTCTGCGCCAGCGCGCTCCCCTGATCAGCGGCCGCGCTATAGAGCTCGACAGCACGGCGCATGTCGCGCTCAGTTCCCAGACCCATCTCAAACAGGCGCCCGATGAAAAACGCACCATCCGCGTCACCGTCATCAAAACCAGCCTGGAACTCCTCGACTGCGCCCGAAACATTACCAGCTTCAAGGGCGGCTATGCCCGCGGGAACGTCAGCAAATGCAGCACACGCAATAGATGCGGAAGCAGCTCCGCCAAAAGCGGTCTTCAAAATACGCATTCCGTAACCTTTTGTTTATTTTATTAGCTTCTCGCTAACAAAGGTCACAGCACACGTTAAGGGGGAAAATCAGATCAAACTTCACTAATAAGTTATGCACCTTTGGTCTGTGGCCGCAATGTGGCAACTCGCGTCGATTGGAGAGGTGCCCGGCCTGTTTGACGCCACATTTGTATCCATGAAAACAAAATGTCTGAGCTTTTTAACGTTTCCGAACTGACCCGGGAGACAGGTGATCCAGCTTCAGAGCTTCTAAACGACGAATCGGTTTACTTGCCCCGACACCCAAATCAGCCACAACGCTTTGTGATCCAAGGCACTAGCCACGGTTGGTGAGGGACACCCCGACAAGCACCATTGCGCCGCCGACCAGCATGGCAAGGCTCAACGGCTCTTGCAAAAGTGTGGCGCCGAGCAACACCCCAAATACAGGGACGAGATTGGTAAAGACCGCAGTACGTTCAGGTCCAAGCGCGCTCACCCCGTGGCAAAACCAAACAAAAGGCACCACAGTACCGCCGATAGCCAGATAGACGATGGCTAAGGCGCAAGTTGGCGTCGGAAGCTGCGGCACCTGAGCCGGACCGGTGAACAACAGCCCCAACATCAGCAACAGAAAACCGATCAGCGCCGCCCAGGTGGTAGCCGCCAGAGGTGAGATATCCCCAAGTACCCTTCGTCCCAGAAGGGTAAAGGCTACCCAGCTGCCCACTGCGGCCAGCATAAACATCTCTCCTTGCCCAAAACTTTGCCGAACGCCAGCTAGCACTCCGACAACATTTCCCTGGGTGAGGACTATGAGCGCCCCGACAAAAGCCACTGAAATCCCGGCAACCTGCCCAAACGGTAAGAGCCGACGTGCGATTACACCGCCAGTCAAAGCCACAGCGATAGGATTGAAAGCCACGAACAGAGCCGTTCTGGAGGCGGGCATCTCTGACAAAGCGGCAAAGAAGAACAGGTTGTAAAGGCAAACACCGGTCAGCCCAAGCAGCCCTATCAATACGGCCTGCCGCCAGGTGAGCCGCGGCAAACGGCCTTCGATCCTCCACAAGATCGACAACAACACCATTGCGGCCAAGCCAAACCGAGCCGTTGCAGCCACCAGAGGGGATAGTTCGTTTGCAACTATGCGTCCGGCGACAAAGGTGCCGCCCCAGAGGAAAGCCATCATGGTGAGCCGGAGATAGAGCAGGAAGTTCAGCGGGCTGATTGAGTGTGACAGGGTTTGGGACATACGGGCCACCTGATAGATCCAATTGCCTGCACCTGATTTCAGTTATACAGTAGTATAGTCAAATAAGGATTTACTTATGACTTTCGGGCAGCTTAAAATCTTCGCCACATTGGCTGAGACACGCGGTTTCACCGCGGCGGCCCTCAGACTGGGCGTCAGTCAGCCAGCAGTGTCGCTTGCGCTCAAAAATCTCGAAGAAGAGCTTGGCGTCATTCTGTTCGATCGCAGTTCCTCGCCGATCGCACTGACACCACTGGGCAAGAGCCTTTTGGCCCGCGCCCGCCAGATTCTCGGGCTGTCGGATGCCATGCTGCAAGAGGCGTCCGAATATCGCGGTGTTCAGACCGGCAGTTTGCGCATCGGGTCCTTCGGCGCGACATCTTCATTGCAAATCTTGCCGCGCCTTCTCGAAACATTTCACAAAGCCCACCCAGGCATCGAGGTGATGGTCGAAGAAGCTGCCGACGAAGAGGTCATCCGGTGGATCGAAGATAGGCGTGTCGACCTTGGTTTTGTCGTTTTGCCTGATGACCGTTTTCGGACATGGCCCGTTGCGAAAGACCAGTTTGTCGCCTTGGTTGCCGCTGAAAGCCCATTGGCGCGGCAACCCTCCATCCGGCTGAACGAATTGTGCGAAGCGCCCTTCATAATGCCAGAATCTGGTTCCGCCGGTATCATCCGTCGTCTGTTCACCCAATCTCGCCTAAGCCCCAAGGTCCGTTATCGGACCTCTCAGGTCCTAAGCACCCTGACTATGGTGGCTCGCGGGCAAGGCGTGTCGGTCGTGGCCGAAATGGCTCTGCCACCCTGGACCGAAAAGGAAGGTTGGATCAGAAAACCATTGAGTCCGGTCAGAACACGCACCATCGGTCTCGCGATGCATCCCCATGCAACGCCATCCCCGGCAGCGGTTGCCTTTGTGGAAATGGTAGAGAAGAACCTAAGCGTCGCCTGACAGGGATCACAAAAGGACGTCCACCATCACGAGTTGAACCGTTTGAGTTCAATGCGCACGTCAGAGTGTTAAGCGACAAATGACAACTATCCGCCTTAGGTGGCCCGGCCGAGTATCTTCTTTGGGCTGATAATGCCTAACGTACTGATAGCGCGCATACTGCACCGCAACACGTTTAAGGGCGTTAATCGACGCAAGCGGCAGCGATGCTGCAAATAGCGGGCTTTGTAGTTTTCGTGCCACGTTCCTGAAAACCGAGCCTCTCCGTTCACCCTTTTTGCAGAAACCGGAATGTCGAGCATTCAAATTTCTCGTTGCCGAAACCGGTTTCGGAACGAACAATTGGCAAGATGAGACCGAATCCTAGTCTACCACAGCCTCAAACTCAGCTCCGGCGCCACTCGGCGTCCGGCCGGGTGAAGTTGGACGAACTGGCTGATCATCTCGGTCTTTCAAAGAGCACAGTGTCACGCGCTTTGAACGGGTATTCCGATATCTCTGAGTCCACGAGGAAGAGGGTTGAAGCCACTGCGCGAAAGATGGGCTATCGCCCGCTCAGCCACGCGCAGGCGATCCGCACAGGAAAAGTGCGTGCCATTGCGATGGTTATCAACAGCGGAGAACCGGACCGGCACAATCCGTTTCTTCAGGACTTTCTGGCAGGTGCTTGCGAAGCCGCCAGCGTATTCGATTGGACGATGACCATATCAACGGCCAAGTCCGAAAAAGATATGCTCGACGTTCTGGGACGGCTTGTGGAAGAGCGCAAGGCGGATGGGTTTATCCTGCCCAGAACCGAAGTCGACGACGCCCGTGTCGAGTACCTGAGGGCGTTGAAGGTTCCATTCATTCTCTATGGTCGAACAGGGTATGGTCAGGGCGACCTTCACGGCGATACGTCATGGTTTGATATCTCCGGCGAAACGGCAATCCGCAGTGCGGTCAGCCGTTTGAGCGGGTTTGGCCATCGTCGCATCGGCTTTGTCGGTAGCGATCCGAAATTCAACTACAGCCACCTCCGCCGCGATGGGTATCTTGACGGCCTGAAGGCCGCTGGTTTGCCTATCGATCCTGATCTGATCCGTGAAGGCGCGCGCACCCGCGATGAAGGGGCAACCCAAGCGCGGGCCTTGTTGGAGCTTGAGAACCCGCCTACCGGAATCGTCTTTGCGACAGATCTGGCTGCGTTGGGGTCTTATTCTGTTTGCGCCGAATTTGGCCTGCAGATCGGACGGGATGTTTCGATCCTTGGCTATGATGGCATACCTGAATGCCAATATGTCAGCCCGGGGCTTACGACATTCAGCGTCGACTCACAGCGGGCCGGAGAGCGTCTTGCTGAAATGCTCATACGGCAGACCCGTGGTGAAGCGCCTGAAAGCCTGCGTGAGCTTGGCGAAGCCGTTCTTTTGGAACGGGAATCTGATGGACCACCGCGCCTGACACCCGAGGAACTGGCGCAAAAAATTACGCAATTCAAAAATGGTAACCGGGGAGGAGACCGACCATGAAACTCACACCCAAGGCATCTCGACTGATGCTGGGAACATCACTTGCACTGGCTTTGGCAGCAATGTCCGCACAGGCAGATACAATTCGCTTTTGGACAACCGAAGAACAGCCAGAGCGGCTTGCAAAGCAGCAGGAAATGGCGGACCAGTTCAAGGCGGAAACCGGCACCACGGTTGAAGTGATCCCGGTGACAGAAACCGATCTCGGTACCCGAGCCACTGCTGCATTCGCTGCCGGAGACCTGCCTGACGTGGTCTACCACCCGCTGCAATACGCCCTGCCCTGGGCCGAAGCAGGCATCCTTGACACCGAAGCTGCAACCGAAGTGATCGAGGAACTGGGTGCCGACACTTTCGCCCCCGGTGCGCTGGGGATGGCTGCATTCAATGGCGAAACGGCCTCGGTTCCGGTTGATGGCTGGACCCAGATGGTTGTCTATCGCAAAGACCTGTTTGACGAGGCGGGATTGGAAGCGCCGAATTCTTTCGACAACGTATTGGCCGCGCTGGAAAAACTGCACAACCCGCCCGAAATGTATGGCTTTGTTGCCGCGACCAAGGTCGATGAGAACTTCATGAGCCAGGTGCTGGAGCATGTGTTCCTTGCCAACGGCGTCTCGCCGGTTGGCGCGGATGGTTTCCAGCCGCTGGATGAGGCCAAGACAACCGAAGTTCTGGATTTCTACAAGGCGATCTCGAAAGCCTCGCCTCCGGGTGAGCTTTACTGGAAGCAGTCGCGCGAACTTTATTTCGACGGCAAGGCCGCGATGATCATCTGGTCGCCCTTCATTCTGGATGAACTTGCCGGATTGCGTGACAGCGCGCCGCCAACAATTTCAGACGATCCGACCTCAAGCGAACTGGCGAGCAAAACCGGTATCGTGACCAATTTCGCGGGCCCATCTAACCCGGATGGCGCAGCGTGGGGCGACGTGCGGTATTTCGGCATTACCAACGATGCGGATACGGATGCCGCGATGGAGTTCGTGAAATTCGCGATGGATGATGGATACACGCAAACCCTGGCGATTGCGCCCGAGGGCAAGTTCCCGGTTCGTCGCGGCAACGCCGACAATCCGACGGCCTTTGCCGAAGCATGGGCCGAGCTGCCTGTAGGCGTTGACCGCAAAGCACCTTTGGGTGAGCTTTATGACCAAGCGATGATCGACGAGATCGTAGGCGGCCTGGACGTTGCACAGCGCTGGGGCGTGGCCGAAGGTCAGTTGGCGCTGGCGTCGAAGATGATCAACAGTCAGGCCATCAACCGCGTTGTCCGCCAATATATCGATGACGAAATCGACGCAGCAGCAGCCGTTGCCGCGATGAATGAAGAACTCGCCAAGGTCGAGTAACGCCACCAATTATTGGCATCTGCAGCGGCGTTCGTGCCGCTGCACCCAAACCTTCGAGGTAACTCATGTCTTCGGCCACCCCACCGACCGGAACCGGGGCTCTTGCCAAACGCGAGGCGCGTCTGGCCTGGGCGCTGCTGGCTCCGACCGTGATCAGCGTGTCGCTTGTGGTGATTTTGCCCTTGCTGGCGATCATCTGGATCAGCTTCAAACCGTTTACCCTGTCCGACCTCCGCCCGCCTGCTCCGGTCGTTCGCGAAAGCCTGCGCGGCTCTGGTGACGATCTGCGGATTGAATACCGGCTGCGCAATTCCAGTCAGGAAATCGCCATCGACGGCGTAACCCTGACTGATGTGCTACCCGACGGTGTTGCCGTCGGAGAAATTGCCGCGCCGTGCGTTTTAGACGGGCAGGAATTGTTTTGCGATTTCGGCACTTTAAACGGCGGCCAGCGTGAGCGTGTCCGCATCCCGGTCACGATCAACAGCGATCCCGACGCATTCGAGGAAATCGTCGAAGACTCCGAACCTCGCCTCACGGGCAGTGGGCCAAACGTTCTGACCAACTTTGAATTCAGCCTCGAGAACTTTGCTCGTGTCTTTGATGGGTCAGAGTTCTGGGGCGTCCTCTGGGTCACGCTGTTCTATACAGTCTTCGGCACGATTGGCGCTTTGGTCATGGGCTTGTTCGCAGCTTTGCTGTTGAACAAGAGCTTCAGGGGACAAGGCTTCATCCGCGGCCTTTACCTGTTCCCTTATGTCGCCCCCGTCATCGCCGTCGCTTTCACATGGGTGACGCTGTTTGACCCCTTCTCGGGTTCCGCTAACGCTTTGCTGGTGCAGATGGGGCTGAGCGGCGAGCCGATCAATTTCTTCGGTGAACGCCCGCTAGCGCTGATCATGGTCACCGTGTTTGAGATCTGGCGCTATTTCCCGCTGTCGTTCCTGTTCATCCTGGCGCGAATGCAGTCCATAGACTCCAGCATGTACGAGGCGGCGGATATGGACGGGGCCTCTCCGTTCCAGAAGTTCTGGCTGCTGAGCATCCCGCAACTGTTGGGCATCCTGTCGGTCTTGTTCCTGCTGCGCTTCATTTGGACGTTCAACAAGTTCGACGACATTTTCCTGCTGACCGGCGGCAATGCGGGCACCCGCACGTTGACCGTGAACGTCTATGAGCAGGCCTTTGCGATCTCGAATATTGGTGCCGGTGCGGCGGTGGCCGTCGTGATCCTGGTGTGCCTGATCGCCTTCAGCTTTGTCTTCTTCCGTTTCATCAGCCGAGAGGAGGGCCTGTGATGCGCAAAGGGTATCTTACTGCCCCGGTTCTGGGCGCTCTGTGGCTTGTCGTGGTTGCCACCACCGTTGCCATCACCATGTCGTTCTCAACCGGGGCCGCTTTTCGCCCGCAAGTTCTGCTCAGTCTGATCTGGGGTTCAGTCGCCGGTTTAGTCTATGTCCGCTTTCCCGCGCAGCGTGCTCCGGCCCGTCTGGGGATATCGGCGTTGCTGGGGCTGTCCGGGTTGACCGGATTTGGTCCGGTTCTGATCGGCTCAGACACATCTCTGCAGGCTGTTGTGGTCACGGTTATCGCCATGGCCGTCGTCATGCACCTTTCCTTGGGGGCGATCCTGAAAGAAACACCATTCGGGGAGCTCACGCGCCATGAATACGAAGAGGCGGTGATCCGCTTCTGCACAGGGTTCGGCTATATCTTTTTCACGGCAATCGTCGTGATCCCCTTCTACGTGATGGTGATGACCAGCCTGAAATCCCAGCAGGCGCTATTGCAGAACCCGCTGGACTTCTCGGTCGACCTGTCTCAGGGCACCGAACTGTTCCGCAGCTACACCGAACTGTTCCGGGACTTCAACTTCGGTACATACCTATGGACCTCGCTTTACGTCTCGGTCCTGACCGTGTTTATCACGCTGCTGTTCAGCGTCCCCGGCGCTTATGCGGTGGCGCGGTTCCGGTTTCAGGGTCAAAAGGCGTTCTCGCGTTCGATCTTGTTGATCTACATGGTGCCGATGATCGTTCTGGCGCTGCCGATCTATATCGCTTTCTCACTGACCGGCTTGCGCAACTCGATCCTCGGCATCGTCATGATCTATCCGGTCACCACGATCCCGGTCGCGCTGTACATGCTGCAAGGCTATTTCCGGGGTCTGCCGACCGAGGTGGAAGAGGCCGGGCTGATGGATGGCCTGTCGCGTCTGGCGGTGATCTGGAAGATCACCCTGCCCCTCAGCCTGCCGGCGCTGGCGTCGGTCTCGCTTTACGTTTTCATGATCGCCTGGAATGAATTCCTGCTGGCTTTCATGCTGCTGGACGACCCGTCGAAATTCACCCTGACCCGAGGGGTCACGATGCTGAACTCCTCAGAAATTCCCCGTCAGCACCTGATGGCCGGTGCGGTGATCGCCACCGTTCCGATCATGGCGCTGTTCCTGGGGCTTGAACGTTTCATGACCAAAGGCCTCACAGCGGGGTCTGTCAAAGGATGACACAGATGAACCAACATACAAACCCCGACCGCGAAGCGCGCAATATCCTGATTGCCAATGATCGCGGAGGCTACACCATCCCGACCGAGGGGCTGTACCCATACCAGTGGAACTGGGACAGCGCGATTGCCGCGCTTGGTTTTGCCCAATTCGACCTCGACCGCGCCTGGACTGAGATCGAGACGCTGTTCACCGGACAATGGGAAGACGGCATGGTCCCGCATATCCTGTTCCACCAGCAGGATGACGGGTATTTCCCCGGCCCCGACGTTTGGGGGTGCAATGGTCCAATTCCGTCTTCGGGTATCATACAGCCCCCGATCGCCGCGACGATGGCCCGCAAAATCTGGGAACAGGATACCGCATTCGGGGATACTCGCATGAAGGCGTTGTTCCCCAAACTTCTGGCTTGGCATCGCTGGATCATAAAATGGCGCCTTGATGATTTCGGTGCAGTTTGCACCACCCATCCGTGGGAGGCTGGCCGCGACAACGCCCCGGATTGGGACAATTCTATGGCGCGCATGGATGCGTCGGATGTGGGGGAATACCAGCGCCGCGACACCAGCCATGTAAACAGCGACGACCGGCCCACAAAGTTCGATTATGACCGATATATCAAATTGGTGCAGATCGGCCGAGATGCGGGCTGGGACCAGCAAGAGTTATTGTCCTTAAACCCGTTCCGCGTTGCGGACCCGACGATGACGTTTACAACTCTGCGCGCCGCACGGGACTTGCTGGTAATCAGCGACAAGCTTGGACTGGTGGTCGAAGGCCTGAGTGCGGACATCGAACTGCTGGAAACCGGAGCGCGTTCGCTATGGAACGAAGACTTGGGAAGTTTCGACTCGCGTGACGCACATACCAAAGAGATGGCCAACAGTGTTTCGAACGCGTCCTACCTGTGCTGGTACGCCAGTATCGAGTCTGACCAAATGCTTGAACGGCTGAAGTCCGCACTTGATACCGTGCCCTACCCCGTTCCAAGCTACGATCCGGATATGCCGAAATTCGACGCGCGCCGATATTGGCGCGGCCCGACCTGGGCTTTTATGAACATGATGATCGGTTTCGGACTGGCGGATATGGGACATACGCAACAGGCAGAAGCATTACGCCAGAAAACCGCCGAACTGATCTCAGGGTTTGGGTTCGCAGAATACTTCGACCCCAAAACTGGCAGCCCAGCGGGCGGCCAGGCATTCACCTGGACAGCCGCTGTCTGGCTTCACTGGGCAGGGAGGGCCTGATGGGTAGCATCGAACTAAAGTCCGTCGAAAAGTGGTTCGGCTCGGCGCAGGTCATCAAGGGCGTTGACCTTAAAATTGAGGAAGGTGAGTTCATCGTCTTCGTCGGACCGTCCGGTTGCGGAAAGTCCACCCTGTTGCGCATGATTGGCGGGCTCGAGGACATTTCGCGCGGGTCGCTGTTGATCAATGACGGCGATGTCACGGACCATCCGCCCTCTAAACGCGGACTGACGATGGTGTTCCAATCCTATGCGCTGTACCCGCACCTGACTGTTGCTGAAAACATGGGGTTCTCACTGAAAGTCGCCGGGGTTCCCAAGGCTGAGATAGCTAAACAGGTCAACCGGGCCGCCGAGGTTCTCAAACTGGGATCGTTTCTGGAACGCAGGCCAAAAGACCTGTCCGGCGGTCAGCGGCAGCGGGTGGCCATTGGCCGGTCCATCGTCCGCGACCCCACGGCGTTCCTGTTCGATGAGCCGCTGTCCAACCTCGATGCGGCGCTTCGGGTCGAGATGCGTTATGAGATCGCCAAGCTGCACCAAAGCCTGAAGCGCACGATGATCTACGTGACCCACGATCAGGTCGAGGCGATGACACTCGCCGACCGGATTGTCGTTCTGGAATACGGGAAGATCGCGCAGGTGGGCACGCCGCGCGAATTGTATGAACGCCCTGCCAATCTGTTTGTCGCGCAATTCATCGGCAGTCCGAAAATGAACATCCTGCCCTGTTCTACCGAAGGCGGCAGTTACACATTGGAACACGGTCGCAGCGGCAATTTCGACCGGTCCGGCAACGCCACCAAACTTGGCGTGCGGCCAGAACACATCGAGGTGGTCGCGGCTGGTGACGGCCAATGTGATGGCATCATTGAGGTAATCGAGTATCTGGGCGCAGACACTTTCCTGATCGTTGATTGTGGTGGCGAAGAAAAAGTAACGGTTCGATTGAATGGAGATACGGATCTGAAGCCAGAGGAACAGATCGGCCTGCACTTTCCAGCGGACAAACTGCACTTCTTTGACGGCAACGGGCAGGCCCTGGGGTTGAACTAAGACACTAACAATTCTGTCCAGCCATATCGAACCCACCCAAAGGCCCTTGCCCAACTTCATCAGAAGTCTGCGGCGTTCCTCGGGGTGCAATTCGAAGCCAAAACAAAAGCGCCCTCTTCTATTGAGCGGGCGTTTTTTTCGTTCCGACTTATGCGATTAGTCCATTGTCACCACGAAGCCAATCAACAAGGGATGCATCGGTTGGTAAAACGATTTTGAATCCAAGCCACTCTTTGTCTGCTTCACCGCCATCTGCAAACCAGCAGGGAATTCCTAATTTGCATGGGATCACGACGCGCTGCAAAACTGCGAGATCGAGCCCGGAGCGAGTTTCCGTTCCGCGCTCCGGTAAGGCGAGTCATAACTCAATTTCGCCAAAGCAAGTGGTCGGCCTCTCGGCCGGCCCCTCTCTTTGCCGTTTGTGTACCTGTTCGTCAGTTACAAGCCGATTGTCCCGCATACATCCCAAGTCCGGCACCGGCCGCGGTTGCAAGGGTCTTGCCTGTGCCTCCACCAACCTGGTTGCCTAAGACACCGCCAAGGGCTGCACCGCCCAGAATGCCGGCAGCACACCGCGCATCGCTTTGTGCTTGCGCCTGTGTTGGCGTTGTTGGTGCTCCACACGCTGCCAGCAGCAATGTGCCACCGAGCAGGCAAGCGATTGTAGTCTTCTTCATGTCGAATTCCTTAAGATCACGCGTATGTCACGGCCTTTTGTTTCCAGACATGTAGGTACTGACGAACCACTCTCCAACCCACGGACAGTCGAGACGCAAAAAACCGCCTAATACCGGGCAACTCGTCGGCCGAGCAACATAGCGATACGGCCTGGGGTTGAAAAACAGCTAATTCCCCAGGACTTTCGTGGTCAGCAATCCCAACCTCCGGTTGCTGCGCATCATTTATCTTATGGGGCTGTGACGAACTTCACCGACGCCAGCACGAGATATCAGGAGGCATTCGATGCTGGTGATCCGGAAGGATACTACCCCAAATACGAGCGGTTTCACCGAGTCATCAGTTCGGTAACAGAAAGCTTCTAAGTTGCACAGGAGTCTCAAGCCATTCCGGCGGCACAGCTTTGACTTCGGGGGGGGTGGCATGGCGCAATGGCAGAGTCTTCTGACATTCTCACGTAAATCGAATGGTCCAATTGTGCCACCGCACAAGGTGTTTGCACGGTGGCTTGCTTTGCTTACTTGACGATTTCGCTGTAGTCGCCGCGGACCTGTACCATCACTGATACGTCGCCAGCGTCGCGGTTGCGCCAGAACCAACCATGCTCACCGGCAAATGCCGCTTCGATGGCGCCTTCTGCACCAGTTGAGCCTCGCCCCTTTTCATAGGTGATCGACTGTCCGCCACCGTGGCCATGCAGGTCGAAGTTCACCCGCCCCCCGGTCACGACCATAAGGTACTCAGCCGTTGCGCCTTCCTCCATGACCAGCTTCCACTCAGCCGACTCTCCCGGAGTCAGCGTAAAGCTGGTTTCATCCTGCCAGACCTCAGCCTCCTGCGCATAGGCCGAGCTGACAAAAAGGCCAAGGACGTCATTCAGCAAACTCGACTGGTCTTGGCTTTCGAGCGCTCGGTCGGCTTCGGCCTCGTCGGCAAGCTGGGTTTTGATTTCACCCATTTCTTGCAGCCCGATCATACGACCCACACCGGTGGGATCGATCCCGTATTCGGCGGGAAGAACAACCGTGACAAGGATCACAGCGGCCGATGCGCCGGCGATAATGGTCGAGCGGATAAGCTGAGCCGAGCTTGGCAGTTCCTCAAGGCTTGGTCTCTTTGTATTGAACATGACTGAACTCCTTTACGCGGTCACAAAAAAGCCGGTGATCTGATAGCCCATCAGGATGAACCCCAGGGTCATCATGATGACGTTTACGCTGTAAGCTTGTTGGAAGAAGTACGGGCTCTTACGCCAGAACCCCATGACGATAAGGATAATTGCTAGGGCCGAAAGCTGGCCCAGTTCCACACCAACATTGAACGCCAACAAGTTGGCCAGAAGCCCTTCCGGAGCGATATCGTAGTCGAGGATTTTGGTCGCCAGACCCATGCCGTGAAACAGGCCGAAAATCAGCGTCGCGGCTTTGGTATTTGGTTGGAACCCCAACCAGCGCTGGAACGCGCCGAGATTGTCGAGCGCTTTGTAAACAACCGAAAGGCCGATAATGGCGTCAACGATATAGGCGTTTACGCCCCAGCCGAACCAAACGCCCAACAGCATTGTCGTGGAGTGACCGACTGCAAAGAGGCTGACATAGATGCCGACATCCTTGGCTCGGTAGAGAAAAAAAACGACGCCAAGCAGGAACAGGATATGATCGTAACCTGTGACCATATGTTTGGCCCCAAGATACATGAAGGGGATAATGTTCACGCCCCAGATTTCCTGGATATAGCCCGCGTCGCCTTCGGTGACGTTGTGAGCCAGCACCTGAGACGTGCTCAGAGCCAGATTGGTAGTGATGAGGGCAAGCAGGAGCGTCGCGCGCCCGTCCAGACCCCGAATGATAAATTTCATGGATGATCTCCGTTGTTGTGTGAAGCTGGAAACCCCGAATGGGGTTGCCTCACACGCGCGGAGGTCGCTCTATCCCGATGTTTCTGAAGGGGCCGCCTTGCACCCTATCCAAGGCCCAATCGTCTGTGAACGACGCCAGCGAAAGCGCATTACCGGTTTCCGGCAGAACCATTTGGCTGTGGTCGTGATCTGCACCATCATGACTGTGCCCGTGCATCGCCCACAGCAGATCTTCCTCAAACCCGTGGGTATGCCCGTGCTCTGCAATGATCTGCAAATGCTCCTGCACGGTTTCGATCACCGTCGGAGCATGGCCCGAGTTGGGCTGAAGCGACCACACGATCAAAGACAGACAGACCAAAGCCGCCATCGCATTTTGCATATATCTCTGAACTGCTCTCACGCTTACAGATGCCTCTGCGGCCTTTTTATATCCCCTCCCGGGGGTTATCTCGGCTTATATGATAAAACCACAATTTCACGCAAGCCACCCCGTACTTCCTACCCGGCCGAAACGCGCCGAGGGCGCCTGCAATCAGCCAGCACCATGAGGTCGATGCCGAGCAGAAGCAGACGCGGGATTGGAGTTTCAGCCCAAACAGGGTCGTCTAAACACCCGAAAGATGCAGAATTGGCCGAGCTGTGCCACGAAGCGGTTCCATGAGTTGATTGACCATGAACCACTGTAGCTTTTGGCAAGCGGCCGCGCGAAACTCCTTCGATCCACGCAGTGAAATCAGGCAGTATCAATAAGTCAAACACCCCCCTTTTTCATGCCTCTGTCACTTTCAGTTCGAGCGCCTCGGCGGCGCTGCGCAGGATTTTCGCGAGCGCACCAGAATAGTGCTCCGGACGGTCGCTTGGTACGAGGATGCTGATTGTTCGATCAGCGTCCGGCATGACAAGCGGCATGACACGGACTTCGCTGCGGTGGATGCCCTGTCGTCGCGCAAATAGGTCGGGGAGAATGCCGATCCCTGCCCCGGTCGCCGCCATCAACACGATGGAATCGAGGCTTGTGCCCTCGTAGTCGTTGGAAACCGTGGCCCCACTCGCTCCGGCGATACCGTAGACGATGCGCGCCAACCTGTGGCCTGTATCAAGCGTCAGCAGCCGTTGCCCTGCGAGGTCCTCCGCCGCGATTTGCGCGCGCCCTGCCAGCGTATGGTCCTGTGCCACCGCGACCCAGAGTGGTTCGACGAACAGTTGATGCTGAAAGGTGTTCGGGTGATCCTCGGGTGTAGAAATGATCGCGTCAAAGCGACCGTTTCTTATCCCTTCGTCAAGGTTCAGTGTGTTTTCCTCGCGCACAATGACGCGCAAGTCGGGCTCAGACTCGTGCAGGGCCTTAATCGCTTGCGGCAGAAGATATGGCCCGATTGATGGCAGCACGCCTAACCGCAACCTGCCCCCAAAAGGCAGATCCGAAAGCATCGCACCGCGCAAGGCTGCGACCTCAGACAAAATACGGCGGGCACGAGTGACAAATTCAAGGCCGCGAGCTGTTGCGCGTGCCCCGGCCCGACCACGCTCAAAAAGTCGGACACCAAGGTCGGCTTCCACCGCTGCCACCTGGTTCGACAGGCTGGGCTGGCTGACATGCAGCGTTTCGGCAGCAAGACCGAAGCTGCCCAATTGATGGACCGTGACAATATACTCCATCTGGCGCAGCGTTGGGCGCATTCATAACCTCAGACTATTCTTTCTGCCGTTCAATTGTATTTAAACTATCGTGAAATCCCGGGCAACAGGCTCCAAACATGTTCCGGAGAGCCAAATCATGCAGATTTTTGATAGCCTTGTGGGCAACCTGATGGTGCCGACGATCCTGTTCTTTGTCCTTGGTCTACTAGCCGCTATTGTACGCAGTGACCTTTCCATCCCCGAAGGTGCTGCGAAGTTCATGTCGCTCTATTTGCTGCTGGCGATCGGCTTCAAAGGCGGGCACAGCTTGGCGGAAAACGGGCTGAGCTCAGAGGTTTTCGCCGCCCTCGGCTCGGGGCTGTTACTATCGTTCCTGCTCCCTTTTGTCGCTTACGCCCTTCTGCGTGGCATGACCCGGTTGAACACGCTTAACGCCGCCGCGGTGGCCGGGCATTACGGCTCTATCTCGATCGTGACCTTCGTCGCCGCCTCCAGTCTGCTGGACCTGAGCGGCATTGCTTCGGATGGCTACATGGTCGCCGTGGCAGCGACCATGGAAGTCCCGGCGATTCTGTCGGCGCTGTGGATCGCGCATCGCTTTGGACATGAAGGTGCAGCCGGTTGTGTGTCCATGCGAGAGCTTTTTGCAAATGGCTCAATCGTGCTTCTGACCGGCGCATTCCTGATCGGCGCGCTGACACAGGAAAAAGGTATGGAGATGATCGCGCCCTTTGTCGTGACTCCTTTCACCGGCATACTCTGCCTGTTTCTGCTGGACATGGGCCTGTCGGCGGGGCGCAGCCTGTTGCGCAACCGGCACCTATTGAGCTTCGGGTTGTTTGCCTTTGGCATCATGATGCCAATGATCGGCGCAGTGCTTGCGATGGGTATGGGCGTCGTGATTGGTTTTCAGACCGGCAGCCTGTTTCTGTTGATGGTGCTGGCGGCATCGGCTTCTTACATTGCTGTGCCCGCAGCGATGAAGATTGCATTGCCACAGGCCGAGTCAGGAATTTACCTGACACTGTCACTCGGCGTGACCTTTCCTTTCAATGTCACGGTCGGCCTGCCCTTTTATCTTTGGCTTGCCGGATTGTTCTGAGAATCCGAACGGATAGGCTGTGGAAGTTCAGTTATGTAAACAAGAAGGCCATGTAGCATTGAGAAAGGCGAAGTTCATTTTCATTGAGCGACCACTCTTTACCTGTAGCGCCTTATTTGGCGGGGCAGGTGAAGAGGAGAGGTTGGAGGCTGCTTTCACTCATTCCTAGTCAGGGAACCACGCTTACAGGAAATCGTGGAAGACGGTCGATTGGGCATAAAATTGCGCCTCATTTTTTGGCGCCCTAGCCCCACTGAGCGTAGAACTATAAACAAAAAACAACCTAAGGTGCCGGACATGCTTGCTTTGCAAATACTGTATTTGCGTGTGGCGCTAATATGGCCTCAAACGCCTCGACTCGCCTGAGGACCAGCCGTATTCGTTCAAGAAGACTCTGTTTGTCGTTAAGGCTGGCGAGATGGAACTGTAGCGCGTCACAAAATATATCGTCAGCGTCTGGAACACTTGTCAGGTCCCGCAAGTGTTGGGGCAATTCGCCAATTTGCGCTGTCATCATTTGTCCCATTACCAGCGCCTAGTTCAAAATTATGCTGCAGTGGCCTTGAAAGGCCTGGCACCAACTACTCGTCTCCAATCAAGGCTTTTAAAAAGCGTTTCAATCTGTGCTTTGCTCAAGGTCATCATACCGTTTCGCAGTCTTGGCCGCACGAAGTCTTTTCTTTCGATGCGTTGGTGCGTCATCACGAGCCCGGTTCCGTTCCAAACAATGAGTTTTTGCCGGTCCGCACATTCTGATCGAAAAAGGAACACAGCGCCGCCATCCTTTTGGAGGCATCGTAGACATCTAGGTGTTGGCTGATGAGGTGCTATCTAGGAGGTCAGATGCAACGCTTACATTTCAGGGGGTTGTGTCACGGTCCAACATGAACGTTACGGCGTTCAGCTTGATTTGGAGGGTGTGTTGACCGCGATGATTGGACTGTCCCGGAGCGACAAAAGCCGCCCTGGGGCGGCTGGTTCGGCTGTTTTGGTTGCGGGAGCAGGATTTGGCCTATACCGAACGTTAACGGAACTATTAATCTAAAAAGCCATCTCTACGCATTCCCTGTCTGTTTGAAATAATGGCCGCTTTGGACGGAAAAAGTGACAATCAAGAAACCCGTTTCAAGGTCCGCACTGAGCCCCGAGCAGTCGTTACAAAGCTGGCTTTGAGCAAAGGACTTCATCTGGAACTCAGTCCAGCGTGTTCTTGTAGACTTTGCCGTCTTTCATGATCAGATCGAAATTCTCATGCGGGTCTGCGATCAGGTCGATATCTTGCAGCGGATTGCCGTCCACAAGGATTAAGTCGGCATAAGCGCCCTTTGCGATTACACCCAAATCGCCTTGTTGATAGGGGTGGCGCGGGCCTGAGAGTTTGAGCAGTTCAGCATTGGTTGAAGTCGCCATTTTCAGCACCTCGTATGGCGTGTACCAGCGCTGCAACTTGGCAAGGAACGCGCCTTGACGTTCGGCCAGTTTGGGATCGAACAGGATGTCGGTGCCGAAAGCGACTTTCACGCCAACTTCTTTCGCCGTTTTGTAGGTGAAATCTGTACCGTTGGTGACGTCGATCCATTTCTGCTGGCTAACAGGGTCGTCGAAAGAAAAGCCATCCTCGTCATCCAGAAGAGGCTGCACTGACAACCACACGTCGTTGTCGCGCATCAGTTCCATCGTTTCGCGGCTCATCAAGAAGCCATGCTCGATGGACTTAACGCCAGCGGCAACGGCTATCTCCACTGCCTCGTCCGTGAAGACATGAGATGCAACATAGGTGTTGTAGGTGTCAGCCACCTCTACGAATGCCTCGATTTCGGCCTTGGTGTATTGGCGTACATCCAGAGGGTCATAGGTAGATGACACCCCGCCACCGGTGGAAATCTTAAGCTGGCTTGCGCCCATGCGCATGATTTCACGCGCGCGTTTGACCACTTCCGGAACACCATCAGCCTGCGCCATCAAACCAACGCTGTACCAGTACCATTGCGAATCCGCGCCGTTCGTCGGAACCGCTTGGTAGGGGCGATAGTCAAAGTGGCCGCCGGTTTGTGTCACGGGTGGGCCGGACGGCAGAATACGGGGGCCTTCGATCTCGCCTGCGTCAATCATCCGTTTTATGGCAAATGAATTGCCGCCAACGTCGCGCACCGTTGTAAAGCCGCGCATTAACGTGCCTTCGGACCCGATGGCACCCCGCACCGCGACCTCAAGAATATCGCCGGTCACAACCACACTCTGCGGATTGCAACAGTAAAGCGTGTGCCAGTGCACGTCGATCAGGCCCGGCATCAACGTGCGCCCGCCACCGTCGATGACGATACCATTGGCGACGGCGAGGGGTTCTGAGGACACATCTGTGATCAGATTGTCGGTTACAACGACATTGGCATTTGCAATCATTTCCTCATTCACACCATCAAACACGTTGACGTTTGTGAACAGTATCGGTCCCCCATCCTGGGAGAGCGCTTGCGAACTGGTTATTGCAAGAGCAATCGACGAAACTGCGGCAAGTTTGGGAAAATGCATTCGAAATTCCTCAGAAAATTCTGTCGGATAAACCATCCCAGCGGAAGCAAGTTTTTTCAAGCATTACCTCGCTTTTCTCCAAGGTCGGCTTTGTCCCGCACAACAGTCATTGGTGACCGTCGTAGCGAATGGCCGCTTTGAGCCCAGTCTGTCTTATGCTGCGGAACAGCCGAATGTCCGCTTTTCTCTCAGGCGACCATCACGGCACGCGCCATCGCGATGACCTTAAGCCAACGTGGAATAAACCTCGGCAACTCGCTGAAAGGTCCAATAGCAGGCGATAGCCGCACATCCACCGGCTAAGCCCACTCGTAGGGACATCCACAAACTGGAGTTCACGCGCCGACACATTATCAAGGCAGGCCAGAGCGCAAGAATAATGGCGATCTGGCCAAGCTCGACGCCAAGATTGAATGCAAGCAGGCTTTGCCAGATGTTTGGAGATGTAACCTGCAAAATCTTGTGCAACACAAAGCTAAACCCAAGCCCGTGCAAGAGACCAATCAGCGTCGTCAGAAGCACCATCGTGACCTCAGAGCGCGCGCGGTCCTTAAAACTCATAAACGCTGCGAAAGCTGCAAATATGATAGAAAGCGCGATTCCGGTTTCGACGGCAGGAACAAACCACGCGCCCGATGGTACAAACCCGAAAAACCCCAGCGACAGCGTTACGCTATGCCCAACGGTAAAACCGGTTGCACGCAGCACTAGCGCCCTGAGTGTCTGCGCTCCAATGACCAGACACACAACAAAAAGAACATGATCCAATCCTTCGAGGATATGTCGAATACCTTCCCAGACAAAACTCAGGAATCCTCCATGCCCCTTTTGCTGAACCACCAATGGTTCAGTCATCAGGCCCCGAGATCGGAATATCTGCGGTTTGTCCGACGCGTAATCGAGAATGAGGTTGGCCGTTTGGTCCTGATCCGGCAAGCCGGGGTCCAGCACGTTGGCAATGCTGTACGATTGGACCGGGCCGTCAGTGTCATAATGCAGGACGAGATCGACAATTGTGTCACCAACAAAAAGCGGTGGCGTTAAGGCCGTTTCGGTGTCCACGGCCTGTTGAGCTTCGGCCAAAGTTGCAAATCCGGGTTCATTTCCAACTCGATGCAAGCGAACGGACTTAACTGTTCCTCTTAAGCGCTGATTGTCGACCAACAAATGCAACCCACCTTCGGCGAATTGCCCCAGCCCATTGGGATCGCTCATGGCAGCTTGCAAGTCGACAAAGTGGACCAACTGACCGTCGCTCATGGCATTAGTCGTGAATGGTGCAGCTTTCGGCAAGGCATCACCATCCTGATCACCGACCTTGTCTGCAACCAGATATGGCATGGGCGTACGGATGTAGACACGCAGACCGTCTTCGGAATGCTCGACGTGCGAAATTCGAACGTTGAGGTTAAGCAAAAAATGTGCCGAGGCCGATAGCGTCAGTGACAAAAACACACCGACAAACAGAGCGCCGAAAGCAAAAACCTGTGGTCTTAAACATTTACGCATTTGGATCGCGAGCCTCGATTACAGTTAATCCATCCAGCTTCCATCGCCCGGACTCAGGTATGACCTCGGCCAGCACCCGAAACGTAACGGCGCGCATGTGGGCGTGCCCCCAATGACCGCCTTGGGCATTCACTGTCCATTTGGCCAGAGTGCTAAACCCACCCGGTTTGAGCGTCGGGTCAACGCGCTCTAAATTCAGGTTTCTAATTTCGGTAACTGTAGCAAGACTGCCTCCTGGCGTTCGGATCACGAGACCACGTTCAACCTCTGTTGCGATGTCACTTAGAGACGCTTCCGTTACAATATGTGCCAGCTCTGACTTTCTTGCTGCCGGCGAAATTTCCAGAGTCACCGTGCTCAAGTTCTCGACCATTGAGCGCAGTATATCTTCCGCAGCCTGCAGCTCAGGGGGCTCAGACTTCTTCCAAGGCAAGTCCGGCAAATATCCCGAAAATGCGACGGTTGCCGATGTTGCGGCAATCATGGTTACGCAACTGATGCGCTTTGCAACTTTGTCCTTGCACAGCAGGAAGAAACCAAGTGAGGCGGCACTGATCATCCCGGAGATCAAAGTAATTGCCGGGTTCTGCCGTGTCTGCTGCTCAACTGGAATCTGAGTAACAGACGCTCTTTCGTATTGGAGCAAGTGGTTTTGCCAATGAAATTGAGGGTCTGTCGGTGTCACAGCTCCAAAGAATGGCCCAGCGATATCGTTTGAAATGGTCGCAACGCGCGAAATTTCCTCGTCAAACATATCCCATGTGACCGTCACCTGATCGGGAAGGTCTGCCGATGAGAAAGACAGGATAGCCCCGATAAACGCATTGTTGACGGATACTTCCTTTCCAGGCTCGACAACCTGAAAACCCTGCGATGTCAGCTCAAGGAGTTTTGCTGTAGCGCTCGACGGTTGCACTAATTTGCCATCAATTGACACCGGGTTACGAGAAGCCAGGAAGGACGCCGCCTGGTTTACGATCAAGGCGCTACCCTGTGGCGAAAGCGTTTGACTGACCTCGGTAGTTTCACCAATCCAAGGCGCCAGTTCACGCAAACGGATCAACGTCTCATGCCGAACTTCACGAGGTTCGATGTAGAGAAAGGTGGATGTCCCGTCCTGAGCTTTTCGATTCAGACTTTCAGCAGAAAAGCGGCTGTCCCACGGATCAGGCCAGTGAATCTTTAACTCTGCCGGCTTTGCCAAGAAACTGAAATCCGTGACCGGAACCTCTCGGTCAAAAACCTGCATCCCGATTGTCACCAGTGGTTCGCCATCCTGCGATGGAGGCATTATGGTCAGCTCGTTGGGAACTGAGTTTTGAAACGGAAAGAACACTTCGACGAACAGAACACGCGGATCGTTTGGCGGGCTGGGAACAATTTGACCCGAGAATGGATCGCGTTGACCTGCAAGCGGCGAGGCCCGGTCGATGCGCGTTCGGTATTCTAACTTTCTGATTTCAGCGTGTAGGGGCTGTTCGTCCCTTGCAACAATAGACAGCGCCCGACTTTTGGCTTGGGCAGAACCTTGATCGGACTCTTGTGCAACCTCCTGCTCACCCTCGACGAAATCGGATGACAAGCCGATTGGCAGCATATCCGCAAACAGCGGAATATCTTCGACATAGACCTCAAGGTCGACGTAAACCCCATCATCTTTGACATGAAGGACAGCAATATTGGGTGCCACTTCCGAACCGTTTGTCAAAACGACATCTGCTGAAACGGCCAGTGCACCCGAGGCCATCACGCTCAGCATCAGGAATAGTCGGCACAGATACCGCCAAATTGGAATCTTGTTCACCCCTGAATGTTAATTTTCCGGCATTGGCGGTGGCGTGTAACCATCCCATTTGCCGGCTTGAACCTTTTCAGAAGGCTCTTTTTCTTTTGAACGCGGTGCATTGATGTATTCGTCGCTCACAGCTGGTGGCAGCGCATAGTCGTCAACACTCGCTTCCCGAACAACGATCTGATCCTTAGTTACGTTTATCACCTGCAGATCTCGCGCCAGCGTGAGCGGTCCTTCGTATGTCGAACGGACACCTTCCAGGATTGCCTGATAGTTTTCGGGCGAAAGAACAGAGTGATACCCTAGGGCCATGCGTGGCTCGACAGCGGACATAACTTTGCCGAAAGCCGCAGGTTCCGTATGAACGCGCGTAGCTACATAAGTCGCCTGTTTCATGTCCCAGCCAAAATACGGGGCCAAAGCATCAGGTGGTAGAAACGCCTCGTGAGAAGCGAGGTCCGCCCCTTTGGCATATTCTACATACCATTTGTTCGGGTATGTATCGCCACCAAAGACGTATTTCAGCCCATTCCATTCTAGAGAGTAACTTACCGAGCCATCTAGACTGTGGATCGCAGGCCAGGAACGGATAGTTACGTCGTTCTCCTGATAAACAATCTCGTTTTCCTGCATGTAATCGAATTCAGTGACTTCGAGCTTGGCGCCATCATCCGGCAGCGCCCCCGTACGTGTGGCCAAATCCCAAGCATAGGCTTTAGACATGCCCTCAACATAGGCTTTGGTGCCCAGTTCATCTTCTGATCCGGACGGGCCGAAGATGCGGAGCGGTGTATATCTGCCCGAAAGCCAACCTCCAACGTGGAGGCCCATGAAGTCTCCAACGTGATCAACATGCAAATGGCTGAAGAAGACCTTATCGATCTTTGCGAAGTCCGGTCGCAGCGAGAACAGGTTTCCGGTTGCGCCAGTTCCTACGTCAAACAGAAAGACGTCCCCATTCCCAAGTTCCACATAAAACGAAATCGAAACGGCTGCCTTGGTTTGGTTTGGCATCCCCGTCCCCAATGCCGTGATACGCATCTCATCCTCGCCGAGGATTTCAGTGTTAGGAAAGTAAGACGCGGGATAAACACCGTTTTCGATTGCACTGGCACTCCGACCTGTCGGCAAGGCGTTTTGCGCCGTGGCTGTGCCAGCCAGTGTCATACCTAAGGCCATCAATGTGCCGGCTGCGGTTTTCATTAAGTTATTCATTGATCCCCCCCTTCAAAGCGACGCCTCGTAAGAGAACACGAAACCGTGAACCTCTCGTTCACCATAGACATCTCTACGGTAAATCCATAGACTGCTCTATGTCAAATAAAGAATGCTGTAATTTGAATGTCAGAATCTATCGCTCGAAACTCACCAAAAAACGCCGCGACCAAGGAAGACTGGATATTGCTGGCCTACAAAGTACTCAATGAGGGCGGCGTTTCCGCGATAAAGGTCGTGCCAATGGCAAAGCGACTGAACCTGACAAGCGGCAGCTTTTACTGGCATTTCAAGAACGTCCGTGAGCTTTTGGATGAGGTTCTCAGATATTGGGAGCAGGAACTGACTGACAATGTGATCGCAAAGGCAAAGACATTTGGCGGCCCCCCGGAAGACCGCATTCTTCTTCTTATGAAAAAGGTCATTGAAGAGGACGCCGCCTTGCCAGATCACGCTGTCTCAGTGTGGGCGAATACCGATGAGAAAGTAAGAGAGGCGTATCAAAGAACCATCGGCAAACGATTCCAGTTCGCTGCCTGGATGTTTGAACAGGCCGGGTTTTCGAAAGAAGAAGCGAAAGCGCGTGGTAGACTGATGGTTACATCGCTAATGGGAGACTCTTCGACCGGTCTGAAAGCGCAAGGCGATTGGGAGAAGGTTATAGAACGGGAACATGCAATTCTTATCGGAAAGAAGAAGATAGAATAAGAATACTGCCCGGCATCGTAAGTTTGCTCGAAACGGACCGCCAGTTTTTAATTGCCCTGTAGGAAGAGCACGCGCAACAATGCCAGAGGCCGACGTTCAGTCTGTGACCATCAAAGTCCGCTTCGTCCCGTAACCTGTGAAACTGCTGCTTCAAAATTGCCGCGCTTCGGACGAATGGCCGGAAAGGACGCTGCGCCGCATCGTGGAAATTTACGCTTGCGCAGAGAATTCGGTTCTGCGAGTGCACGCAGCGAGAATATCCAATTCACAGGTTGGGCTCAGTGCAGTCATTCGGTGTATTGGGTTCAATGTCTGCTCTAGCTGCAAAGCCAACGGTCACACGGCAGGCGCATGTATCCACTACAGTGCGGTGTGCGGTCTCCTACCGAAATAGCGTTAAAACCGCATTGGACGATCAAGCATTAGCTGGAGCACAAGCTGTTCTCCTCCTGTTCTTTTGTTTATGTGCAACCTTTGAAGAGGCCGCCTCGTCTCAATCAGCGCTTTCTGAGCAATCAGTACTGCCTTGATGCACGTAAGCTTTTGGACGCGCGACCAGACCCTAGAGTGGGCCAAACGGAGAATAACTTGAGCGCGAACGCGGATAGCGATCTGAATGACAATCGAGACGTTGCAAATATTGTAGGTGGCTATTCCGTCTAGCCAAGACATCGAGGATGATATCCGGGGCCTGATTGAACGTGTCACGGTCCAACATGAACGTTACGGCGTTCAGCTTGATTTGGAGGGTGCCCTGGCAGCAATGATTGGGTTGGCCCAAAATGAACAAAGCCGCCCTGAGGCGGCTGGTTCGGCTGTGTTGGTTGCGGGAGTAGGATTTGAACCTACGACCTTCAGGTTATGAGCCTGACGAGCTACCGGGCTGCTCCATCCCGCGACACTTTGCGTTGG